>JALJPK010000066.1:0-8421 GCA_022968985.1 Pseudomonadales bacterium
TAAGTGTGTCGGAATATAGCGCAGCCTGGTAGCGCATCTGGTTTGGGACCAGAGGGTCGTAGGTTCGAATCCTCTATTCCGACCAACTATTAAAGTTTACTTTTTTAGTGGTTAGGCTCATAAATGTGCCCGTAGCTCAACTGGATAGAGCACCTGCCTTCTAAGCAGGGGGTTGCAGGTTCGAGTCCTGCCGGGTGCACCAAGTGTGCATTGATTATAAATATGGTGGGTGTAGCTCAGTTGGTAGAGCCCCGGATTGTGATTCCGGTGGTCGCGGGTTCGAACCCCGTCATCCCCCCCATTTTATAATCGAAATAGGTCTCTTTATTTAAGGGCCGTCGGCGAAAGCTTTATGTGCGGATGTGGTGAAATTGGTATACACGCTAGATTTAGGTTCTAGTGCCGCAAGGCGTGAGAGTTCGACTCTCTCCATCCGCACCATTTCATATTCTAGGTTAATGGCCTAGTACTCTAAGAAAAACTTCTAAATAAAGCTATTAATGTCGTATAATGTGCGGCTTTTATTAAACCAACGAGTGTTCTCGTTATACTATTCATTCTATTCTAGGAAATGCTATGCAAGTTTCTATTGAGTCTGTTGAAGGTTTACAGCGTCGTATGACAGTAAGTCTTTCAGCTGAAAACCTAAACAACCAAATTTCACTACGTATTAAAGATACCGCTAAACGTGTTCGTATCGACGGTTTTCGTCCGGGCAAAGTGCCAGTAAGTGTTGTTAAGCAGCGTTATGGTCAAGGTATTAAATCTGAAGTAATGCAAGAGACAATTCAACGTACTCTTGGAGAAGCTTTAGCTCAAGAAAAAGTAAATCCAGCCGGTATGCCGCAAATCGATAATGTTAAAGAAGAAAATGACATGATCGAATTTACTGCTACATATGAAATCTTTCCTGAAATCAAATTAGCTTCTTTTGAGGGTTATGAATTTGATAAGCAGAAATTAGTAATTAGTGATGCTGATGTCGATACAATGCTTGAAAGCTTGCAAAAACAAAAAGCTACATATACATCAGTTGAGCGTGAGTCAATCTTAACCGATCAAGTGACAATTAGTTTTGTAGGTAAAGTTGATGGCGAAGCGTTTGAAAATGGTTCTGGTACAGATTCAAAGTTAGTTTTAGGTTCAGGTCAAATGATCCCAGGTTTTGAAACGGGTATTGTTGGGATGAAAGCTGGCGAAGAAAAAACTATCGATGTGACTTTCCCTGCAGATTATCAGTCTGAAGAGTTAAAAGGCAAAGAAGCTAAGTTCGATATAACAGTATCTGAAGTAGCTGAGCAAACACTTCCTGAGCTAGATAAAAAATTCTTTAAAGATTTTGGTGCTAAATCAATCAAATTAAATACTTTTAAAGAAGAAGTTAAAACGAACATGAAGCGTGAAGCTGCAGGTTCAATTAAAGCTAAATTAAAAAGCTCTGTAATTGAAAAGTTAGTTGCCGATAATACAATTCTTGCGCCATCTGCTTTAACACAAGATGAGATTGGTCGTTTGAAACAAGAAGCTGTTCAGCAATTTGGTCAAGGTACTAAAATTGATCCTTCTATGTTGCCTGATGATATGTTTAAAGAGCAGGCTGCAAATAGAGTTAAAGTTGGTTTATTAATGAATGAAATCATTACAGTAAACAAGCTTGAAGCAACAGAAGAATCTGTTACTGCTTATTTAACTGATATGGCTGCTGTTTATGAAGATCCAGCGAGTGTTGTTGATTTCTATATGAATAACCCTCAGCAACTAAATCAAGTAAAAGCTATGTTATTAGAAGAGTCAGCAATCAAAGTTGTTACTGATGCTGCTAAAATGAATAACACTGAAATCACTTATTTTGAAGCTATTGCTAAATAAATAAAAAATTGTTGTGAAAACAATGGTTTAATGAACTAAGATATAAGTTGGTACTCAATAGGGTGTCAACTTTTTTTTTGTCAGAAGCATTTAAAATAAGTTTTAGATACCCATATAAGTACATTATTTTATTAATTTTTTTTAGGGAGAAGTTGAATGACTTCAATGAACGGCATGCTTGATATGAGCAATCCACAAATGGCTGGTATTTTGGTTCCAACTGTAATTGAACAATCAGCCCGCGGAGAACGCGCCTACGATATTTACTCTAGATTATTAAAGGAAAGAGTCATATTTTTAGTGGGGCCAGTGGAAGATTACATGGCCAACTTGGTTGTAGCTCAATTGCTTTTCTTGGAATCTGAAAATCCTGATAAAGACATTCATTTGTATATCAATTCACCAGGAGGTTCTGTTACTGCGGGTATGTCAATTTATGACACGATGCAATTTATTAAGCCTGATGTAAGTACGATGGTGATTGGGCAGGCATGTTCTATGGGTGCGTTTCTATTGACTGCTGGTGCTAAAGGTAAGCGTTATAGTTTACCTAACTCAAGAGTGATGATTCACCAGCCTTCAGGTGGGTTTCAAGGTCAGGCTACTGATATTGAGATTCATGCGAAAGAAATAATTGACCTAAAGTATAAATTAAACAGCATTATGGCTCATCACTCGGGTCAAACGATTGAAACTATGATTAAAGATACAGAGCGTGATAATTTCTTAAGCGCTACTGCAGCAAAAGATTATGGTTTAATTGATGAAGTGCTAGAAAAGCGACCAGTGTAGTTAAGGTATCTTGTAGTATTTTGTAAAAAATATTATGAAATTGACTTGAATAAAAAAGTTTCACCTACACTTTATATAGATTGAATTTTTATGGAGTTGTCGAATGTCCGACGATAAAAAAGATAAGCAAGATGACGGTAAGTTAATGTATTGTTCTTTTTGTGGCAAAAGCCAGCATGAAGTACGTAAATTAATTGCTGGTCCTTCGGTGTTTATCTGTGATGAGTGTGTAGACTTATGTAATGACATCATCAGAGAAGAGTTTCAAGACAAAGAGCCTGAATCTAGTAGTGAAAAATTACCGACACCTGCAGATATTAAAGGTACTTTAGAGGAGTATGTGATTGGTCAATCGCGTGCTAAGACAGTATTGGCAGTGGCGGTTTATAATCATTATAAACGCTTGCAATTTAGTGAAACTAAAACTGATATAGAGTTAAGTAAATCTAATATTTTGCTAATTGGCCCAACGGGCAGTGGTAAAACCTTGTTGGCAGATACATTGGCAAGAACACTTGATGTGCCTTTTACTATTGCGGATGCAACCACATTAACCGAAGCGGGTTATGTGGGAGAGGACGTGGAAAATATCATTCAAAAATTACTGCAAAAATGTGATTATGATGTTGAAAAAGCACAGCGTGGTATCGTTTATGTAGATGAGATTGATAAGATCTCACGTAAATCTGATAATCCATCAATTACAAGAGATGTTTCAGGTGAGGGTGTGCAACAAGCATTACTCAAGCTAATTGAAGGTACTGTTGCTTCGGTTCCGCCCCAAGGTGGACGTAAACATCCGCAGCAAGAGTTTTTGCAAGTGGATACTTCTAATATATTATTTATTTGTGGTGGCGCTTTTTCTGGATTAGATCAAGTTATTAGAGATCGATCTGAAAAGTCCAGTATTGGTTTTGCGGCAACCGTTAAATCTAAAGATACTCGTAAGAGTGTTGGTGAGGCGTTAGCAAAAGTAGAACCTGAAGATCTGGTTAAATATGGTTTGATACCTGAATTTATAGGTCGATTACCTGTTATTGCTACACTTCTTGAATTGGACGAAAAAGCATTAATTCAAATTTTAACTGAACCGAAAAACTCTTTGGTTAAACAATATCAAACATTGTTTGAAATGGAAGACGTTGAGTTAGAGTTTAAAGAGAGTGCACTTAAGGCTATTGCTAACCAGGCGATGGAAAGAAATACTGGAGCGCGTGGTCTACGTTCGATAATGGAAAATGTATTATTGGAGACGATGTACAAAATTCCATCGGAAGACAATGTTGTAAAGGTTATTGTTGATGAAAAAGTTATTTGTGGTGAAGCTGAGCCTCTGTTAATTTATAAAGATGAAGAAAATGACAGTGTCCAGGTTTCTGGAAGCTAAATAATAAAAGCCCTATTAGTTAGGGCTTTTTTTGCTATGCTTTTAATTAAATACTCCCTTTCAGTGAAATTAAATAAGCTTAAAACCATCAAAATAAAATAAAGAGGCAGTACATGAGTGTACCGGATAATAAATCTCAAAATTTTTTCGAAAAAATTCCAATGTTGCCATTGCGTGATGTAGTTGTTTATCCGCATATGGTAATTCCTTTGTTCGTAGGTCGTGAAAAATCAATCGAAGCGCTTCATTACGCAATGAAAAATGAAAAAAAGGTTTTGTTGGTTGCACAGAAAGACGCAACTCATGATGATCCAGTTGTTTCTGATTTATATGAAATAGGAACAATAGCGACGGTATTACAATTATTGAAGTTACCTGATGGTACCGTGAAAGTTCTTGTTGAAGGTGAGTGTCGAGCTAAAATTAGTGATATTGATTTTGGTGGAGAATTTATTAGCTCAAATGCTCAGCTTGTTGAGTCTGATGAGATGGGTGATACCCAGTCAGAGTCGCTAATGCGTACAGTGATGGCTCAATTTGATAAATATGTTCAATTATCAAAAAAAGTTCCGTCTGAAGTATTAACTTCACTTTCAAGTATTGATGAGCCAAGTAGGCTTGCGGATACGATTGCAGCACACATGTCATTAAAAATTGTTGAAAAACAAGAAGTGTTAGAAATTACATCTATTAAAACTCGATTAGAGCATTTGATGGGTTTGATGGAGTCTGAAATAGATTTACTTCAAGTAGAAAAACGTATTCGTGGTCGTGTTAAAAAGCAAATGGAAAAAAGCCAGCGTGAATATTATTTGAATGAACAAATGAAAGCGATTCAAAAAGAATTAGGGGATATTGAAGAAAACCCTAATGAAGTTGATGCGCTTCAAAAAAGAATTGAAGAATCAAAAATGCCAGCCGATGCTGAGAAAAAAGCAAATGCTGAGTTGGCAAAATTAAAAATGATGTCGCCGATGTCGGCAGAGGCGTCCGTAGTTCGTAATTATCTAGATTGGATGGTTGGAATTCCGTGGAATAAAAAATCAAAAGTACGAAATGATATTGAGCGTGCTAGCGAAATTTTAAATCAAGATCATTATGGTTTAGAAGAAGTGAAAGAACGTATTTTGGAATATTTAGCTGTTCAGCAGCGAGTTAAGAAGCTCAAAGGTGCTGTTCTGTGTTTAGTGGGGCCGCCTGGAGTGGGTAAAACTTCATTAGGTAAGTCAATTGCTCGTGCAACTAATCGTAAATTTGTTCGTATGGCTTTAGGTGGTGTGCGAGATGAGTCTGAAATACGTGGACATAGACGAACATATATTGGTGCTATGCCAGGCAAAATTATTCAAAAGTTATCTAAAGTAGAATCAAAAAACCCATTATTTTTATTAGATGAAATTGATAAAATGGGAATGGATCATCGTGGTGATCCAGCGTCTGCTTTATTGGAGGTTTTGGATCCAGAGCAGAACTCAGCATTTAGTGATCATTATTTAGAAGTGGATTGTGATTTATCTGAAGTGATGTTTGTCTGTACTTCAAATTCAATGAATATACCAGGACCCTTACTTGATCGAATGGAAGTAATTAGAATTCCAGGATATACAGAAGATGAAAAATTAAATATTACTAAACGTTATTTATTACCTAAACAAGTTAAAAATAATGGTTTAAAAGAAAATGAAATCAAAGTAGATGATTCTGTTATTTTAGATTTAATTCGATATTACACTCGAGAGGCTGGGGTTCGTGGACTTGAGCGTGAAGTTGCAAAAATATGTCGTAAAGTAGTTAAAAAACATGTTTCTTCTAAGTCGATTAAAAATGAGCATATTACTAGTGAAGTTTTAGAAGATTATTCTGGAGTGAAGAAATTCTCTTACGGGATAGCTGAAGAGGAAAATCAAATTGGTCAAGTAACGGGTTTAGCTTGGACTAGTGTTGGTGGTGAATTATTAACTCTAGAGGCTGCTGCTGTAACGGGTAATGGGCGTGTGATTCGTACAGGGTCATTGGGCGATGTTATGCAGGAGTCTATTCAAGCTGCATTAACAGTTGTTAGATCAAGAGCTCAGTCTCTTGGAATAGTGCCAAATTTCAGCGCTACACTAGATTTGCATATTCATGTGCCTGAGGGTGCCACTCCTAAGGACGGGCCTTCAGCGGGTATTGGTATGTGTACAGCATTGGTTTCAGTGCTTACTAAGATACCAGTATGTGCGGATGTTGCTATGACAGGTGAAATTACACTAAGAGGTCAAGTTCTACCGATTGGTGGGTTAAAAGAAAAATTATTAGCTGCTCATCGTGGTGGTATTAAAACGGTTATTATTCCTGATGAAAATAAACGAGATCTTAAAGAAATTCCAGCCAACATAATAGGTGATATGAAAATTGTTCCAGTCAAGTGGATTGATGAGGTTTTGGATATTGCATTAGCTTCAGCGCCCACTCCAATGAGTGATGATCAAGTGTCGGAATTAATGAAAAAAAATGAAAATAATTCGGGTAAATCCGGCGATAGCTTGAGTACTCATTAATTTTATAGCTTGACACAAGAAAATAATAGCTGGTATAAATTGCGCCAGCTTACAAATTATCAGTATGACTGATCAAAACTGGCTTTTAATAATAATTAGAATAATTAAAAGCCTTCATTATATTTAAAGGGGAAATCTGTGAATAAATCTGAATTAATCGATGCGGTTGCTACTTCTGCTGACATTCCAAAAGCGGTTGCTGGGCGTGCGTTAGATGCAGTTATTCAATCAATCACTGGTGCGCTATCTGAAAAAGATCAAGTTGTATTAGTTGGTTTTGGTACTTTTGCTGTTAAAGATCGTGCAGCTCGTACTGGTCGTAATCCACAAACGGGTGCACCAATTGAAATTAAAGCGGCAACAGTGCCAAGTTTCAAAGCTGGTAAAGCATTAAAAGAAGCTGTAAATAAATAATTTTTACATCGTTATAAAAAAACGTGCTCATTGCACGTTTTTTTTTGCTCATAAAATGTGATAAGTCTCTGCATTAGCCCGATTTTACTGGCTTTATAGATGAACATCATTATAATTTGCGCATCTTTAGGATTAGCACTTATTTTGTGCGTAGCTGATAATGTTTCAGTAAAAGTATTAAATTCTATTTGATGGTATTTTTATAATAAATATCAATCAATGGATATTCGATTAATTTTTCAATTTGAAATGGAGGACTCCGATGGAGGGTCTAAGACAAAGTGCTCGTGGAACTACGGGTAAAGTTATTATTGTAATTGCTGTTGTGGCGTTTGTATTTTTAGGATCTATTGCTGTTTTAGGTAATCTTTCATTTGGTAGTATTAAAGTTAACGGGGTTAAAATAACACCTGTTGAACTCAATATGGCTACAAACTCAATCAAAAATGTTTATCGCCAAATGGGATTAAGTGACGAACAGGCAAGTCAAATTGCTATAGGTGAATTAGTAAACAGCAAAGCCTTTTCAACAACAATTGATGAAATGGGTGTAATTTCTTCAAATGAGTTAGTTGAATCAAAAATAAAAGAAGACCCAAATTTTTCTTTAAATGGTGAATTTGATTTAAATTCATTTGAAAGTACTTTAAGAAGTAATTATATAACTGTTGAACAGTACAAAGGGTTTGCAGCTGAAGCCTTTAATAAAGAGCAGTTTCAACAAGGTGTTTTTGCAACAGATTTTATTTCTCTTACTGAAGCTTCAAAACTTTATGCATTAGAAAATCAAACACGTACGTTTGAGTCAATTACAATTAAACAAGCGGATTTTATTTCTTTAGTAGAAGTGCCTACACAAGAATCAATTCAACTTTATTTTGATACCAATAGAACTAATTTTATGACTAACGAAAGTACAGTTGTTGATTATATTACTATTGATACTACTCAATTAATTACTGATATCAACGTTACTCAAGAAGAAATTGATTCAGAGTATGCTTTATATGTAGAAGAGCAGAACGCTAAAGCGAGAAAAACGGTTAGTCATATATTGATTTCTACTGATGATCGTTCATCTGAAGAAGCAAAATCAATTGCAGAAGAAGCTATCTTAAAAATTCAAGCAGGCGAAGAATTCGCTAGTGTTGTCTCTTTGTATTCAGATGATATTGGTAGTAAAGAAATCGGTGGTTTTTTTGGTGAAATTTCTACTGACTCAGTAGGTGATATTGACTTTAAGTTAGGTGTATCAACACTTAGTCAAGTAGGCGAGATTTCTGCTCCTGTTCAAACTCAATTTGGTTACCATGTTATACGTTTAGATGCGTTACACGAATTAGAAGTTTTATCATTAGCTGATAAAAAAATTTAAATTACTGAATTTATTTAGGCAGATAAACTTGCAGATGCTTTAAA
>JALJPK010000066.1:8431-15721 GCA_022968985.1 Pseudomonadales bacterium
TAGTTCTTAGAAATGTATACATTATCATTCTCGCGGGGCTTTAAATATTCCATCTAATTTCCAAAACAGCCACGGCCCCGGGTGCCTGCAGGCGAGTTGATGAATCCATGGCCAACGTTTTTGTCATCAAAAGTTAAAAAAAAAAGTAGAAGAAATTAATAATGCTCGTTTCGAAGTAGATACAATGGAGCAATTGGCTAGCATTTACTCTGCAATTACAGTGACAGGTGTAACAGTGTTCAGAAATGGTGGTGATGTTATTACTTCTAATGTTGATTTTAAAAACGCAGCATTCTCTGAACAAAATAGAGAAGAAGGTTTAATCAGTGAAGCGATTACTTCGATTAATAATACAATTGTATTAGTTGAAATTGTTGAATACTTGCCTGAACAAGTTAAATTACTTGATGAAGTTAATGGTGAAATCATTGATATCTTAGTTAAACAAAAAGCAAGTGAAATGAGTATTGCCAAAGCGCAGCAGCTTGTTGAAATGTATCAAGATGAATTAGTTGCCGATTTAAAATTAGAAGGTTTTGAAGAAGCGAAAACAGTTTCACGAAATGATGCCGCTCTAACTCGTGTAATTAAAACTCAATTATTTGAAATGTCAAAAGCAAGTGAAAAAGTGAGTGTTACTAAAACTGCAAATGGCGTTGATCAAGTAGTGATTGTGTTAACTAAAGTGACTAACGCTGAAGTAGATCAAGAATCTGAAGCGTTTATTGCATATAAACAGTCGTTAGATTCTTTAGCAGGTAATGCTGCTTTAAGGTCTTTTCAAACGTTTGTTATTGAAACTGCAGAAGTAGAAGGTTTGTAATCAACCTCTAGTTTGCTAAACCGCAATCGGGTAATTTATCCATTGCGGTTTTTTTTATGACTGCTGTTTATCTTTTGATATAAAGTTCCTAGATTTTTTTAGCGCTTTATTTTGTTTTATACAGCCAAATACAAAAGCGGTGCTTAAAATAATTGTGATTAATAAATACATAAATGATCCATTTATTTAATGATTCATTATTCACTGTAGGTTAAAAAAGGAATAAGTCTAATGTTAACTCAAGAAAAACTCAGTAATATAAAATTAGCAATATTTGATGTTGACGGAGTGCTCACGGACGGGAAACTTTATTACTCTGAACATAGTGAATTGATAAAGGTATTTAATGTAAAAGATGGGGTCGCTTTTAAGTTATTACCTGTTCATGGGGTTGAAGTTGCTGTTATATCCGCTAAAACATCAAAACCATTAATCACTCGTTTAAAAGATTTAAATGTTAGTCATGCCTATCTGGGGATTAAAGATAAATTAACTCAGGTAACGGCACTTTGTGCGCAATTAAAGCTTAATATGGATCAGGTTGCATATGTTGGTGATGATATGGTTGATTATGCCGTATTGGAGCGTGTAGGGGTCTCATTTATGCCGGCAGATGGTTATCATTTATTGGAATCTATCTGTGATAAAAAACTAAATAGTAAAGGTGGTGATGGTGTTGCAAGAGAGGTGTGTGATTTAATTTTATCGAGTAAAGGGGGTTTGTTAGATTTTTATCAAATTGCTAAAAAAGATGGGTTTACTAAATAATCTATTTTTTTTGATATTTCTTTAATTGTTTATATTGAGTACTAATCAATTTAAATTCTGAGTTGTTTGTAATGTGCTCACGATGCTCTAAGTGAATGCTTTTTTGATATTGAGCATCTAATTCGTCCCAATTAGTGGGGGCTTTATCATTAATTGAGTGTTGTTTTAAATAGGCTTGAAATTTCATTGTAAAGGATTCGAGCATTTCTTGAACTTTTAATGTGCTGGTTTCTCTAAAATTCTGTTCATCCATATAATAATTCATTAAAGTATTGTCGTTTTTCTCAATCGAAGTTGACGTGTTAGAATTTAATTGATTCGCTAATATTAATTGGATTCTTGTTAATTGTATATGGATATAGTATTGCTTTTTATTTGAATGATTTAATCGATGTAATCCATTAAATAAAATGAAATGCCCATGAAATAAATCCAGCGGATTATAAAAATCTGGTTTGGGTCTTGTAGTGAGTTCAAAAATTGATTTAATTAATTCACTTTCATTACATTTATTATTTTTTAATAAAAAAGTCTCTAAAATCAATAACTCTTGTAGATTAAATAATCCTAATAACTGATTAGACATAAAAAGTATTCCAATGATTATCCCAATGTATTTCTTGTTTCGATGTGATTATTACATCATTATATTTTGAACTGGAATAACCCAAACCCGTTGACCAAAAGGCCGTATTTTGAAATTGAGTAATACCAGCCACATCAACAAAACTCAATTGTGTATCAAATAATATAGCATTATCTGAGATACTCCAAATACCCAAAGTATGACCTTTTGGTGAAGTTGCAATTAGATGAGTATCATCAAAGCTAATACTCGCTATATATTGCTTAAAAGTATTCCAGTTTGGGTGAATAATCGCCTTTAATTGATTGTCTTTTAATTCATATATCAAAGCTGTGTTTAAATTTTCGAATAATGTATCACGATCTGGTAATTGAGCGGCGACTATAACTTTTGAGTTATGGGTATGTAAATGTCGAATACTTAACTTTGAATTGGCCAATTTGTAGCGATTAATTATTGTGTTTATTGATACATCAACAATAATGAGTTCAGATTTAAAATCTTCCATGTTCAGTATTTTTCGTTCTATTGTTTGTAATCCACCAACGGCTACGGCTATTTGATTGTTGTTTATTAATTCAATTTGATGTGGCCCATAATTATTTAGTTCAATAAAGTACTCGAAATTAAGAGCCAAATCATAAATAGCTAACTTTCCAAGACTGGTTTGGTCACCACAACTAATAATGATATTGTTTTTGCTAAAACAACTGTGTCCAAAAAAGAAGTGGTTGTTAGGTGCGTTTATTTCTTTAATAGTTTGCCCTGTTTTACTATCAAATAATCGAGCGTAGTTACCAGGTCTTCTTGCAATGACTAATCCATGAGAGTTGTTTTTGTTTTTACTTATGTGGTGTGCTCGCTTTGGTAGTTTTTTTTGATAAAGCGTGTGGCCTGTTGAGTTTATCGCGCTGAGTACCCATTTATTATTAAGTTTACCAGACCCAATAATTAGCACTTCTTTCTTTATTGCTTTGGAGCAGTTCAAAAGATTCAGCGAACCCATTAATATGGAATATTTTAAGAGCTCACGTCTGTGCATTAATCACCGTCACTATTGTTAAATCCAAGTGTAATACTTAAATCGGCTAATATAACATTACTTAAAGTTTTGCTTAGCTTTTTGAGTGTTGCTAAATGTTTAAATAACAGTGTTTCTTTGTTTTGTGTGTAAATATCAAAATAGTTATTTGGCAACTGGGTTAATTGTTTATTTAATTTTGTTATTTGAGTTTGTAGTATTTTCTGATTTTGTTTGCTTAATAATACACTCATAATCTGAATATATTTAATAGCATGGTTAACGTTGTGTTTATGAAAATACAAAGCCTGTTTTGAGCGCCATGCGTCACTAAAATACAGTTTTTCATGAATTTTATCGTTTGTGATACTTTCAACTTTTTTAATGATGGCACTTAAGTGATTTGAAATTTGATTAAAAGCAATACTCGCACCTTCAATTTCTCTTTGTGTGGTTAGAAATTCAGCTTTTATAATACGAAATTGATCTATTTGAGAAGTGATCAAAGTTATATTGTTAAGCATGTTTTGTGTGATGGCTTTTAGTGCTTGGCAATTGATTTGTTTTTGACTGTCATCGAATAATAAATATTCAATGGCTTGATAACCTTTTACAGGTGCACTTGAATTATCAATATAGGCATCTGTGAAATCTGCTGCTGATAATAATAATCGCATTTTTTGAGCGATAAGATTTTTTTTATCTGGCCAAAATGAAAAACTATAATTTAATGAGTTTTTGGTGATGACTTCTAAGTCCATGTAAGAAATTGCTAAATAGTGCGAGTAGGATATTTTCCAATTTTTAACTAATTTATCTTTTTGTGTGTCGCATGATAAGTTCATTAATTTTGCAGTGTGTGTATTCATTAAATCGATATGACCCAATACCTTTGTTTCAAATTGCTTTGTGCTATCTGTAATTGCCGTTGCTTGAACTTGTAATGTAAACAAGCTAAAAAATATGACGCTAAATTGAATCAAATTACGCATTAAAGCGACTCCAAAAATGAAATAAGTAATGTACGCTGCTCAGTTTTTAACGCTTTGACAATATTGACACTTTCTTGTGCTTCACCACCATGCCATAAAATTGCTTGTAACATTGATGATGCGCGCCCATCGTGTAGCAAGGATAATTCACCAGTCACTTGCTCGTGTTTTCCTAGACCCCATAATGGTGGTGTTCGCCATTGTTGAGTCGATGCGGTGAATTCTTGGTTACTAGTCAAACCTGAACCTAAATCGTGTAAAAGCATATCCGTATAAGGGTAGATAGTTTGCTTTGATAGGGCAGGTAAATACTTGTTTTCTTGGGTGATATAACTGGGTTTATGGCAAATGTCGCACTTTGCTTGTTTAAAAATGACTTCGCCTTGTTTTTCTAATTTAGTACGTTTGGGCACATTTAAGTGGCGGGCGTAATGTTCGACAAATATTAATATTTTGTCACTGACTTCATGTTCACCACCATTAGGGGCCTCTAAACATTTTATTTGAAAGCTAGTGCAGGGTGCAGAATCAAAAAGTGAGCTCGTTAGACCTAAATCCCCATGAAATGCAGCCGCATTTTGTTGGGAAACACTGGGTTGCGCCGCTTTCCAGCCAAATTTTCCGAGTACTGTTTGTTGTTTTATTTTGTCCCAAACCCAACTGATTTGGCCTTTAATATTGTCCTTGCGTAGTGCTTGTTGTTTTTGATTATTGATAATGTCTTGTTCATCAATTTGCTCTAGTAATCCAAGCCCTATCATAGCTGGCGCAATTCTAGCTGACAATACTGTTTTAGGATTTAAATCCCCATATTGTAGATTTTTTAAAGATATTTCTGGCCACTGTAATGTAACGTTTGTACCGTCATTTAATTCAGTTACTTTAGAATGCCAGCGAACAACAACATTACCTTCGGCGCTTACATTGGTGGTGGAAAGTGGCTGAAATTGACCACCGTATATTGGGTCCCCAATAGGTCCGTAAAGTGACTGTAGTAAAATTTGCTCTGGTGTAATAGGGGGGATAGATAGTCTAACTAGAGTGGATACTTTTTGAATGCCATCTTGGGTGAGTTTTTGTCCACGCCCATCACGCACATGGCATTTTTCACACCCATTGGTGTTAAATAGAGGGCCTAAGCCATCTCTAGCAGTTGTAGTAGCAGGTGCGGGAATCCAAGGGTTTTTAAAAAAACCATTGCCCACAGCGAAATCTAATTTGGCTTCAAGAGGTAGATTTTTTGCTTCTAAAGCGAAACTGAATTTGTTGTAGAATGTTTGGCTGGTATCACCGCCAGGGTGATAGGGGTTACTAAAACAAAATAATGGCAAAAAAGTTAATGCAGTAAAAAGATATTTCATAAAACTCCATCAGCATCAGAATGGATTCTGATGCTGATATTTCAAAATATTAAAAAGTGTGATCGGCAGTATCAGGTTCTAATTGGTCGATGTTTAATGTGCTAGCAATTTTTTCAATTACAGCGGTTTGAGCCACTAATGCATTGATTGCATTATTGATTATGGCGTGACCTGCAGTATTACCCTGTGCAATTAGTTGATCAAAGTGAATATTATCTTTTTCAGCGCTGTCTACTAATGCTTGTAGTGCTGAAGTAGTGCGAGCGAAAGCGGTTTGTGCTTCATTGGCTAACTTGCTGTCTTTTTGTTTCACTAAATCTAGAATTGATGCACCAATGGTTAACTCACCATTTAAGTTTTCGTAAGCACCTAAGAAGATATTCTTAACACCTTGGGCATTATAATAATGAGAGTTATGTGTATTGTCAGAGAAACAATCATGTTCGTCTTCTGTTGAGTTTGCTTCTAACGCAACTTTCATACGCTCACCGGCTAATTCGCCTAATGATAAACTGCCCATACCAAACAACATTTTACGTAATACAGAATCTACATTGTTGTTTAATAATTGCGCACGGTAATTTGTTTGAGAAGGTTTCCATTGATCGACCATATACGATAAATCAGAAACTAAAAGATCAGATACTGCATTTAAATAGTCACGACGACGATCGCAGTTATTATTTGTGCATTTTGAGCCTGTTAAATAATCCGTGAATGAACGTTCCCCAGCACCTGGCTTGGTACCATTTAAATCTTGGCCCCATAATAAAAACTCAATTGCATGGTAACCCGTTGCGACGTTAGCGCCTGATCCACCTATTTCATTTAAGCTAATTAATAATTCAGGAGTGATAGTTGAAGCATCAAAACTGTCGACACCTATTGCAATAGACTTGCTTGCAACAATGTTTGTATTTGATGCTTCATTACCTAATTCAAAACCATAACTAGCATTATCAACGTAATCAATTAAACCTTCATCTAGTGGCCATGCATTTAATTGTCCTTCCCAATCATCAACTACAACATTACCAAAACGAAATACTTCAGATTGTTGGTACGCAACTCGAGCATCTAACCAAGCTTGTTTGGCTTGATTTTGAGTTGAATTTGATGGAGTGGATAGGAAGTTGCTAATTGCAGTATCTAGAGTTTTAGCAGTTGATAAAGCTTCGCTGTAGTTTGTTAGTGCTAAATCAGCATAATGATTAACGACTTGTTGTTTTGTAATATCAGTGCTAAATGCATTCATTGAAAGAGTGGCAAGCACAGTGCTTATTGTTAATTTATAGTTCATTGGTTGTCCCATATTTAGTTAGTAAATTGATATGGAGGGACTATATAGAGTATTAATGCTTTTGTAAATGATAATGATTCGTATTAAGGTAAATAATAAGAAATTTTTATTTTATTTTCTATTGTTCAATCCAATTAACTAACAATTCCCATTCAATTTTATCATTTTGTGGTGTTTGATTAAGATCATGAATACCTAAACCAAACTCACTGGTTCTGACGTAATTTTGTGTATCCCTAAAGCTTGTCACAAAATCAATATGCAGACTGTGTAAAAATTTTTGCAATTTTCCATATATTAGGGTGTTTTTTCTCACTCTATTCGCAACTACTGCTAAGCGTTTTTTATTGATTCTAAGTGATGGGGATAATAATACAGCCTTGATAAAATCAGTAGTGGCTCGAATATCAATTGCAGAGGGGGCGACAGGGATTATAAT
>JALJPK010000066.1:15731-23349 GCA_022968985.1 Pseudomonadales bacterium
AGCAGTGGTCCATTTAAGCCAGCAGGGGTGTCGTATACAACATAACGAGTATCCATAGGATACTGTTTCATAAGCCAGCTTTTTGTAGCCATGCTTTTGGTTTTACAGCCATTAATTGCGTAAATATAAGGTAAATCCTCATTTCTATCTTTCCACCAATGCATACTAGATGCTTGAGGGTCACAATCAATTAATGCCGTATTATGCCCTTGATTTGCAAAATAACTAACTATATTGGTCGCAATGGTTGTTTTACCACAACCGCCTTTTCCATTTGCGATTAATATTTTTTTACAAGTGGATTCAGGTTGTTGTTTTATTGAGCGTTGAGAATGTAAAAAATCAACATTGGCCTGCTGTTTAGGGGATAGCTGGTGCTGAAATTCTAAAATAGTCATTATATTCTCAATTATTATTAGTCGCTATTTTTGAGTATAGTCGATGTAAATAAATGTAACGAAATATAATAATATTTATAAAAGGTAAAGAAATCCGTCGGTTGAAATCACTAAATAACGTTTATTTATTGCTTTAATATCTAAAATTGAGTCAGATGAAAATTGGCTTTTACTGATTTTTGGTAATTGCCATTGTTTGATCTTTTTAGATAACAATGGTTGCCACAATTCAATTGAATTTGTATTTGTGCCAAAAATTAGGCGTTTTCCTTCATTTGTGAATTCAGCATGGGTCACCGACTTATTTTTTGTGTTAATGCTAGAAATATACTCGCCAGTACTGAGTTTATAGATAGAAGCATCTTTTCGATAAGGCTGTACAAAAATCAAATCATATTCTTCTGATATTTTTAAATATTCAGCGCGTTGATTTAATTTAATGTCATATAGCACTTCTTTTTTAAGCACATCCCAGACGGATAATTTTAGATCGGAACCTGTGGTTAATAGAAATCGAGCCGAGTCGGTTAATTGAATTTTATCTGCATTGGTAGGTAATACAATTTGAGAAATGATTCCACCATGTTGAAGTTCAACAATAGTCACTTTGTGATTTTTGGTACTTATTGCCGCTAAGTCACCATTTTTATCAATATCGATATTAATAATTTCATCACTAGCGCTCCAAAATCCAATCGACTCCCCACTTAATGTATTCCAAACGGCAAAGTCTCGCTCATCTGCGGTTAATGCTATTTTACCATTTTTTGATAAAACACTAAAAAAAATGGGCGTAAATAGACCTTCTGCATGATTCCAATTATACAGTCGTTGATATTTTTTTGTATTCCAAAAGCTGGCTCCATGAGTGTATGAGCCAATAAGTAAATTTTCAGCATTTTGTGAAAGCTGCGCACTAAATACACCTTCATTAGCAACAGACCATTGTTTAATTGGTTTATGGGTTTCTTCACAGCTTAAAAAAAGCAAACAAAAGGCAAAAAATGGTAATAATAATTTCATAAATCGATACAACAAATACAAATAAACGATTTAAACACAGAAATAAGATCATTTTGATCTAGGTTAATTTGAGTATAGATAGGTTATGTAATAGGGCAATGATCATTCGTTTGAATGCTGTTAGATTAATTCATGCGAAAAAAAGCCGACATAAATGTCGGCAAACGTAATCCTGTCTTAGGGGGAGAACAGGTACAAATTAACTTTAGCAGTCTTTAATAATTACACACGTATTTTATTAGTTTTTATAGTAATGAATTGTTTTTTTTGGCTATTAAATAGAAATTATTGACCTTTTTGACGTATATTTTAGTTTCAGCGAAAGGGGGGATACCTTTGTATTTTTTGACATTACCTTCTCCAGCATTATAAGCGGCTAAAACCAAATCTAAGTCATTTTTGTATTTTATTAGTAGTCTTTTTAGATGTTTAGTTCCAATATCTATATTTTTTTTGGGGTCGTAGATATCAAATAAACCATAACTTTGTGCTGTTTTAGGCATTAATTGCATCAATCCCATTGCGCCTTTTGAGCTGGTTGCGTTTTGTTTGAAATTTGATTCTTGTCTAATGACCGCATAAATTAAAGCAGAGGACACGTTATGCTTTTTTGCTGATTGATTGATCCAGTCAAATAGTTTTTTGTCGAAATTTAAATCAGGAATTTTTTGAGATAAACCTAATTGGGGTTGGATGTTAGGATTTGAGCTATATACCAACTTTAATGATTTATTGTTACTTTGAAGATTTGTAACAATTTGTTTCCCATTATTGTTCTCGTATATATAAATAGCGCTGAAAGATAAAGGGCTAATTAATACGAGTATTACAAACCAGTATTTATTCAAAATCAAATACACCTAATTCAATTAATTCATGAATTAAGTCTAGATGAATTATAGGCAGTTCATTTAGTGAAATTTCTGTTTCTTCACATAACTTAATTGAAGTTTGCTCATCAAGTTTGAATTTTTCGCCATTGGCAAATAACCATTGTTTTGTAAAAGCCATTCTTGCGTTTAACGCTTTGTAAATCACACCTGAGTTTTCAAATGCTTCTTTAAGTTCGTTAATTTCAGTATTTACACATTGTATGGGTTCTTTTAATTCAGTGAAATTATGCCCTAAAAATTGGGTAATCATGTCGTCAGTTAATGTGTGCATAATCTGTTGACGAGTTTGTTCGATGTGTGTTTGATCTATACGACTACTTTGTTGTTCGCTTTTTAGAAACGCTAAACGCGAGAACTCATTTGAATTTTCATCAACGGTGAATCCAACTTGGCCAAATGTTTCACTGATACTAGGGCCACGATATCCAAAGGATAGGCTTATGCTGTTACCTTGACTGACACCGTGATGGGCAAAACCTGGTGGAATATAAATTAGATCGCCGTTTTCGACATCAAAACGTTCATATAGCGGCATGGTTTTTAATACTTTTACAGGTAGCGGTTCAATAAATTCAGGTTTGGTTTTGAAATCCTCTTTCGCTAAGTGCCACGTACGTTTCCCAGAGGCTTGTAATAAAAATACGTTAAATTGATCGTAATGTGGGCCAACACTGCCTTGGTCTGTAGCAAAACTGATCATAACGTCATCTAATAACCAGCTCGGTAAAAAGTCAAAATAATTACGTAATTGATGGATTTCATCTACCAAGTGATCGCATCCTTGAATCAATAATGTCCAGTTATGCTCGGGCAAGTTTGAAAATACGTCTTCTTCAAAAGGGCCTTGTTGTACTTTCCAGTTGCCATCAATATTGCTGATGATTCTGGATTCAACTTCTTGTTCTAACGATAATCCGGCTAATTCATTTTCATCAATCGGGCATTCGAAATCGGGCCATGCACCTTTAATGACACAGGGCTTTTTTTGCCAATATTCGTTTAAAAACGTTTGAGTATCTAACTGCTGACTTAAATCGAAAATAGAGGGATGAGACATATCGTGAACTTTTATAAAGGGTAATAATAAAAAAACCGAATAGATTTGAGTCTATTCGCTTTCGTAAAATAAATATTAGATTGCGGTCAAATTTGTGTAGTTCGAGGCAAAAAATGTGAATTTACATGTGTAAATGATCATTTTTTAACGCTGAAAATACGCCAATTTGGACGTAATCTTTAGATGTTTTTAGCTTGCTCAACTGCGTTGCCGATGTATGCAGCAGGTGTTAATGCTAAAAGATCATCTTTTGCAGATTGTGGTAACTCTAACGAGTTAACAAACTCAATGATCATGTCTTTAGTGATCGCTTTACCACGTGTGAATGCTTTTAATTTTTCGTAAGGTTCTTCAATTGCAAAACGACGCATCACTGTTTGAATCGGCTCTGCTAATACTTCGTAAGCATTGTTTAAATCAGCAGCTAAACGCGCTTCATTGGCTTCTAATTTAGAAATACCTTTCATACTTGCTTGGTAAGCAATTAATGAATGAGCAAAACCAACACCCATTGCACGAAGTACAGTCGAGTCAGTTAAGTCACGCTGCCAGCGCGAGATAGGTAATTTTGTGCTTAAATGGCCCATGATCGCGTTCGCTAACCCTAGGTTACCTTCCGAGTTTTCAAAATCAATTGGGTTGACTTTATGTGGCATAGTGGATGAACCCACTTCGCCAGCAATAGTACGTTGTTTGAAGTAACCTTGAGAGATGTAAGCCCAGATATCACGATCGAAATCGATTAAGATAGTATTAAAACGACATATAACATCGTACATTTCAGCGATGTAATCATGTGGTTCAATTTGAGTGGTGTAAGGGTTAAAAGTTAAACCTAACGATTCAACAAAACCTTTAGCATTTTGGGTCCAGTCAATATCAGCATATGCCGATAAGTGTGCATTGTAGTTACCCACTGCGCCGTTTATTTTACCTAAAATTTCAACATTTTTAAGGCACTTTAATTGACGATCTAAACGCGCTGCTACGTTCGCCATTTCTTTGCCAACCGTTGTTGGTGAAGCAGTTTGGCCATGTGTACGGCTTAACATTGGTAACTCTGCGTATTTATGCGCTAATGAGCGAATCGCGTCTGCTACTTCTTGCATAGCAATAATCAATACATCTTCAAGGCCTGCTTTTAACATCAAACCATGTGAAAGGTTATTGATGTCTTCAGAAGTACATGCGAAGTGAATGAATTCTAAAGAACCTTTTAATTCAGGGTGATTTTTGATTGTATTTTTTAAGAAATACTCAACCGCTTTAACATCGTGGTTTGTTGTCGCTTCGATGTCTTTGATTGCTTGTGCGTCTGCTTCAGAGAAGTTTTCAACAATTGCGTCTAAAACGGCATTTGCTTCTGTTGAGAATGGCGCTAGCTCAGAGATTTGATCATGCTTTGCTAATGTTTGTAACCAACGCACTTCCACTTCAACACGGGCGCGAATTAAACCAAATTCACTGAAAATAGGGCGTAAAGATTCTGTTTTCGATCCATATCGACCATCAATAGGGGAAATTGCAGATAAGGCAGACAATTGCATGTAAATACTCTGAGGTTAAAAAATGAGGCGCGAATTATACAAGGATGTGAGGTAATACTAAAGCTCACTTTTTGTGTCAGTATGAAAAATTTATAGTTTTTTGTAAATGTGGGGTTTTTTAAGGGGAATTAAGCGGTTAGATGAGGAAATTAAAAAAAGTAACGTGATTAAACGTTACTTTTAATGAATTAGGCGTTAGTTGTTGTCTTGGATGTGACTTGGAGAATCTTGATTCTTCGTTCGTCAGAATGTTTTATTTTGAATGAGAAATCTTCAACATCAATGGATTCACCGCGTTTTGGTAAATGACCAAATTGGTGGGTCACAATGCCTGCAATGGTTTCATATTCGTCTGACTCAAATTGGCATTCAAAAAATGCATTAAATTCATCAATAGGGGTTAACGCATTAACTAAAAAATGGTTATCCTTTTTTTGAATGTTATCTTCTTCAACTTCATCGTGTTCATCTTCAATTTCCCCAACAATTTCTTCAAGGATATCTTCAATGGTCACTAGGCCAGAAAAACTGCCGTATTCATCTAACACAATAGCCATATGCATACGTTTTTGTCTGAATTCTTTTAATAAAATATTAAGACGTTTGCTTTCTGGAATAAATAATACGTTACGAACTAATCCAGGTAAATTGGTTTGAATTTTTTCAAAATCGAAATTATTTTGTAAGGCGGCGTTTAATAAGTCTTTTGCCATCAAAACACCAATAATATCTTCACCGGACTCAGAAAGTACAGGGTAGCGTGAGTGTGACGAATCAATTAACTCTTTGCTGATACTACCAAAGTCATCACTTAAATCTAAGCAATACATTTGCGCTCGAGGAGTCATGATTTCACGTACATGTGTATCCTGCACTTCTAAAGCGCCTTCAATAATACCCAATGCGTCTTCATTGATTATGTTGGCGTCTTTAGATCGCTCTAAGACTTCCATGAGTTCTTCTTTATTGCTTGGGGCGTCTGAAAACTTTTTACCTATTCGGGTAAACCAGTTTTCAGATTTGATCGATCGATCTTCACTCATAATGTTTTTTCTTGTATATAAGGGTCTGGAATATCAAATTTTGCCAAAATATCGCGTTCTAAATCTTCCATTACTTTGGCTTCATCATCTTCTATGTGGTCATGACCTTGTAAATGCAAGAGGCCATGAATAAAAATATGTGCCCAATGTGAAATAAGGGGCTTATTTTGTTCTTTTGCTTCGTTTTGCACCACATCGGCGCAAATAAGTAGATCGCCAATGAGATAATCAGTCTCAATAGGGTCAATAAAATCAGGGCATTCAAACTCAAACGATAATACATTAGTGGGTTTGTCTTTGCCTCTATATTCTAAATTCACTTCTTGAGACTCATCTGTGTCTACAATTCGAATGTTTACACTCGCATTTTCAGGGACACTTTTTTTAAACCAACTTTGAAAGCGCTCTAAAGTGGGTAAATCTGTATTTTTACATACGGCTTCTAAATTTACTGTTTGCATATAACCTATATCATTATAGTGAATGTTTTGGGGTTGATATTTTAACTTTTTCTATCTTGTTTGTCGTATGCATCAACAATTCTTTGAACTAAAGGGTGTCGCACCACATCTTTTGAGTCAAAGAATGTAAAGCTGATGCCTTCAACATCTTGTAATAATTCTACCGCGTCTCGTAAACCTGAACTGTTGACGTTAGGTAAATCAATTTGTGATGGGTCACCGGTTATTACCGCGGTTGAACCAAACCCTATACGTGTTAAGAACATTTTCATTTGTTCTTTTGTGCAGTTTTGGCTTTCATCAAGAATAATAAACGCATTGGAAAGAGTGCGCCCACGCATAAATGCTAATGGGGCGATTTCAATGATGTTTTTTTCAATCATACGATCGACTTTTTCAAAACCTAACATTTCATATAATGCGTCATAAAGTGGGCGTAAATAAGGGTCCACTTTTTGACTTAAATCACCGGGTAAAAAACCCAATTTTTCACCAGCTTCTACAGCAGGGCGAACTAATAAAATCTTTTGAACTTCATCGTTTTGTAGAGCTTGAACCGCTGTGGCAACCGCTAAATATGTCTTACCAGTACCTGCTGGGCCCACACCAAAATTAATATCATTTAATAAAATTTTGTGCACGTATTTGTGTTGATTAGGGCCACGAGGGCGAACTTGCATATGAGGGGTTTTTATTGTGTAAATGTCCTCATTATCGTGTGTATTAGTTGGGTTGTTGGATTCAATACTCGATGTTTGTAAGCAAATGTTCACCATGTCAGGGGAAATTTCGTCTTTTTCACTTTGTGCATACAGATCCTCTAAAATGGCTTTTGCAATTTTAGAGTCTGCAGAATTACCAATTAATTCAAAAACATTGGATCTATTTAGAATTTTAAGATTGAGTCGGTCTTCAATTTGAATAAGGTGTGTGTTTGCAATACCACAAAGACTGGCTAAGCGCCTTGGATGATTAGGTTTTAGCTTTATTGATTAGTTTTTTTTATTTTATGATTGTTTACTTTTAGTTTTCAAATATATTCGCCTTATCCATTATGGGTGATTTCTCTAGCATACTATTGTCATGTGCAGAGTAAAGTTTTTATTTGCAAAAAAGCGTAATTTCATTGCAATAATTGTGGTTGTCACACACGGATGAAGGCGTAGACTTAATTTATGACTTAAACAAAGGCAAAT
>JALJPK010000067.1 GCA_022968985.1 Pseudomonadales bacterium
AATCGACGTTAATTTTTCATGATACTAAAAGACGAAATAAGCCGTTACCAAAGAACAGAAAATTATATTAGCGTAATAATGATCGATATTGACCATTTTAAAAAAGTGAACGATCAATATGGCCACAATATTGGAGACGAAGTACTTATTAGTTTTTCGAAACTAATAAAAAAATTGATTCGACCTTATGATATTGCTGCAAGAATGGGGGGTGAAGAGTTCGCTGTAATATTACCCAACACCAATATGCAAGATGGACAGTTGATTGCTGAACGCATTCGTAAATCAATTGAGTTGGTCAACTTTGATAAAATTGCTAAAGACTTTAAGGTAACTGTCTCCATTGGTGGTATGACTTCAAACAGTGAATGTAATGCAAGTAAATTCACATTAAAATCAGACAACGCATTATACAAAGCAAAAAACAATGGTCGTAACCAAATAGTATGGTGTAAATAACAGCACTTAAACCTTAGCTTTAAGCATTAATTTCACTTTAACGACAACTGCTATAAAAGAAAGAAAACTCGAAAAAACCTTAAGCATAATCATCTAAACGTTTTTCAGCTGTTTGAGTATTTTTTCCAACAATTAATGTTGCGACAATATTCAAAACATAGCCATTTAAAAACATACCCTCAAAAATTATGCATAAACCTAAACAGCCGTTTTAGTTACTTACCTTTTACACAATATAAATCAATGTGAGTACAGGCTCTTATCTACATTATTCAAATGGCGGGCGAAAAAAAAGATCCATCCGGCTCTTTAAATTTTCATTTAGATTTACTTACAAAGTGTTAACCAATCTGACTTAGAAGGGTCTTGCCCTAATACAGTTTTGAAGTATTTATCTTGCATGATCTTAGTGATGGGGCCACGAGTTCCTGCACCTAATTTACGACCATCTAATTCACAAATTGGTAAGACTTCGGCAGCGGTTCCTGTAAAAAACGCTTCATCACATACATAAATTTCATCACGTGTGATGCGTTTTTCAACTAACTTATAACCTAATTCTTCAGCAAACTGCATAATAGTATTACGTGTAATACCATCTAAACAACTTGTTAATTCAGGTGTGTAAATGACACCATTACGTACTATAAAAACATTTTCACCTGAACCTTCTGCTACAAACCCTTCTGGATCTAATAACAATGCTTCTTCACAACCGGCACTTAATGCTTCTCTTAGCGCAAGCATTGAATTCATGTAGTTACCGTTTGCTTTGGCTTTGGTCATTGTGATATTGACATGGTGACGAGTATAGCTTGAAGTACGCACTTTAATACCCTTTTCAAGCGCTTCTTTACCCATGTATGCAGGCCACTCCCAAGCAGCTACCATCAAATGTACTTTTAAAGAATCGGCTCGTAAACCCATTCCTTCAGCACCATAAAACGCCATTGGACGAATATAAGCGTGATCTAAATTATTGTTTTTAATTGAATCGATATGCGCTTGATTCACTTCTTCTTTAGTATAAGGAATTTCCATTTGAAGAATATGAGCGGATCTAAATAAACGATCAGTATGATCTTGTAGACGGAAAATCGCAGGACCTTGGGCAGTTTGATAAGCACGAACACCTTCAAAAACACCCATACCATAATGTAATGTATGCGTTAAAACGTGAACTTTTGCGTCTCTCCAATCGATGAATTTACCATCTAACCAGATTAGCCCATCACGATCTGCCATATTCGGTGCAGCCATAGGATTCCCCTTTTTGTATTTGTTATAAATTAAGGCGCGCAGGATAGCATAAATTATTGCCAATACACCTCAACATTTTTAACTGAAGCAGTGACTGTCTCACCGATTTCTAATCCATTAATAATGCTATTTTTGCCTTGTAACAGCTGGACATGCAACAATGTCCGAAGTGTCAGATATGAATCTAATAAATAGATCTTTTACTTTTTGTTCTATTATATTAAATGAGACAAGTTGATTTAATAAGTTTAAATTATCACTAAAATCACAAAATTTGGGGAATTATTGGCAATGTTTTAACACCCAATATTGCACTAAAAACTCAATATCAAATCAATATCAGACGAGAGATTTAACTCACAAGCGCCTAACTTACCCATCGCCAATACCGACATGACATTTTTAATTTTTTTGGATGGTGAAGTTGGTTTGCCGTATTTTTTTTGGATGATTTGATGCGAATATTGAAATGCTAGCTGGATAGCAACATCAACCATTTTAGTTGTGGTTTCTAGAACTTGTTGCAGAGACCATAATTGATTGCTGTCCATAAAGATAATGAACATTTGATTCATGTTACGCCATTTACGCAGTTTGGCTTTAAATTGATCTTCGTCTATATTTTCAAGATCTAATGATTGTATTTCTTGAAGATTAAGCGAATCAACAACACAATCCACATCCACTTTATTCACAAACAAATCATATGTCTGTTGCTTAAATATGGTCAATCGGTCTGCAAAAAATCACTGAAAAACATCGTATGGACAATTTCTTTTTTCAATGTGTCGGGGATTATTAGATGCTGCAAAGATTCAAATCAATTTTTAAATCCTTTATCAATCATAGTAGTCCCCGATTTTAACTTAAAATGTTTTTTCCCAGCAACTAACTATTTAATGTACTTTTTAAAGCACTAGTTACAGTGCTATTTAACGCACTGTTTAACCCTCTATAGCCTATTAGAAATAGGTGCCACGCGTAACACCTCTTCTAATGTAGTTTCACCTTTGGCAATTTTCAAAGCCCCACTTAAGCGTAAACTTTTCATGCCTTCTTTCATGGCTTGATTTGTGAATTGCGACATATTGGTTTCTTCTTTTAATAAATTAGCCAACGGGTCCGATAATGCAAATATTTCATATAAACCTGCTCGACCGTTATACCCTGTGTTTCGACAATGAATACAACCTTGCGCTTCATATATATTTTTAGGGGTATTTACTTTCCAAGGTCTGATTATTTCTTTCCACTGCTCGTCACTTATTGTTACTGCTACTTTACAGTGTGAACACAATGTTCTTACTAATCGTTGTGCCATTACACCAATCAATGTTGAACGAATCAAATATGATGGGATACCTAAATCTTGTAATCTTGTAATGGCTGAAGGCGCATCATTGGTATGCAACGTTGAAATAACTAGATGTCCTGTTAACGCTGCTTGGATGGCCATTTGTGCAGTTTCAAGATCACGAATCTCGCCTAACATAATAATATCTGGATCTTGTCTTAATAACGCTTTAATACCCGATGCAAAATCCAGATCTATATTATGCTGAATTTGCATTTGATTAAACGCAGGTTCAACCATCTCAATTGGATCTTCCAACGTACACACGTTTACTTCATCCGTCGCCAGTTGTTTTAAGGTTGAATACAATGTGGTGGTTTTACCTGAACCTGTTGGACCTGTAACAAATACAATGCCATTTGACTGGCTGGTCATTTTATTCCACAACTTTAGATCGTCATCACTTAAACCTAATTGCTCATAACTTCGAACTAATACTTCGGGATCAAAAATACGCAACACCATTTTTTCACCAAATGCGGTGGGCATGGTTGCCAAACGTAATTCAACTTCTAAGCCTTTTTTAAATTTTGTTTTAACGCGTCCGTCTTGAGGTTTTCTTTTTTCAGCCACATTCATTCGGCCTAATATTTTTAAACGACTGGTGACAGCCATACCCACCTGTACAGGCATTTGATAAACAGGGTGCAACACACCATCGATTCTAAATCGTATATTGTGGTTGTCTCGTCTTGGCTCTATATGAATATCACTGGCACGTTGCTCAAATGCATACTCTAAAAGCCAATCAACAATTCTAACCACGTGTTCATCATTGGCGTCTGAACCAGCCGATTTGCCTAATTCCAAAAGCTGTTCAAAATTTTGTGCATCACTTCCTGAGTTTTTATTAGCAGCTCCTGTCATTGAGCTAGCTAACGTATAAAACTCAGTACTGTAGCGTAAAATATCACTAGGATTTGCTACAACACAGGTCACAACTTTACGACTAACCTGTTCAATGGAATCTTGCCAGCTACGATCAAATGGATCCGCACAGGCAACGATCACTTCTTCGTCGGTGACCTTTACTGGTAATAAAATATGCCTTGTTGCGTATTCAAAACTCATGACCGAAGTACATTTTGTTACTTCAATTTTTAAAGGGTCAATATTAAAACTCGTCAAACCAGACTCACTGGCTAACCAACCTGTAATATAATGTTCGTCAATTATTTCTTTTGAATTTTGTTTTTTCTCAACTTTTATTTTCGCCAAACGAGTAATAGGATGTTTAATATGGGTCAATTTTTGGGCACTGGTAACTGACAAAGCATGTTCAAACTTTTCCCTGTCCAATAAGTCTTCAGCAACCATTGCATCTACCAACTGATCGAATGTTATTTTACCTGTAAAATCATTAAAATATTTACTCATAGCTTGCACCTTGTTGAGAAGCACCCTGATGACACACTTGACTTAAAGATAACCAGGTTTGACCAATAGTTTTATCTTGTTGTATTTTATCGAACAATTCATCTGTTTTGTCAGCTAATGTATTATCGTCTAATTCTTTGCGATCTAATAATAAAGACCAGCTTTGTTTAATTTGGGTTATTTTCGAGCTATATTTTTTCATTTCATTTGAGTTTAATAATAATTCATGTAGTTTATCAATAAACAATATCGCATCCGCTAAATAGCTAATTTGACGACTAAAACAATAAGACTCCCAATTAGTCTGTATATATTCCATACAATTAACAATATTTTGTTGGAGGTTATTCGTATCTATTGTCGGTTTTTTAATCCTGTATTTTTCTGCATGACTTAAACACTTTAATCTTTCACCACGACGTGCTTTAGATACATCACTTGGCATAACACTGATTTGTCCAGAAATTTCAATCGCCAATTCAAATATCTGAGCAATACCTGATTGATTGGAAATGCTTTGATTTTTTAACTCTAACTCAATTTCACATATTTCATCACTTAATTCTTGATACGTCACGTGACCTTGATCAAAAACAACTTCAATATTTTTTAACATTATTTGCGTGCGATG
Organism: Pseudomonadales bacterium; assembly: GCA_022968985.1. Lineage (GTDB taxonomy): Bacteria > Pseudomonadota > Gammaproteobacteria > Pseudomonadales > Natronospirillaceae > Marinicellulosiphila. Next base: position 5,082 of record JALJPK010000067.1, read on the forward strand.
AAAGTCCGTACAGAACAAACCTTTTAAATCTAATTCATCCACACTATTGATCGGTAAATATTGCAGTAACTCTTTATTAATAAGTGATAAATCTAATTGATCTGACTTTACATCAAACTCAAACTCAGCTCTAACATGTAGGCCACCTTGGTTTTCACCTTGTGTTTTTAAAGTTTGAATAAAACGTTTGTCTTGTTGCCTTACACGTAATGCAATTTTATGACTGGCCAATAACGCGTCTTGAGTGTCGTAATAGGTGTTTTTTAATATATAAGAAGTTTGACTGCCTTTTTTCAAACAATCTAAGCCTAAAAAAGTCTGAATATCTTTTTTAGCAATTTGTAGTTTCAGCTCTATTTCTTGTGCCACGTTAAATCCAATGTCTAATATCTCTCACACTACAATAACACAGCTAACATTCATTTTTATGCAAATGGCATCAATATTGATACGCTGTTTTAAATAAAAAAACCCAGACATGCTGGGTTTTATAGTGACTTTTAGATTTTTACCTACAAAGTGTATTTATTTCTTTTTAGCTTTTTTTGTTGCTTTCTTTTTAACTGCTACTTTTTTAGTTGCTGTTTTTTTAGCAACAGGTTTTTTAGCCACTGCTTTTTTAACGACTGCTTTCTTTTTGACCACGACCTTTTTTGCAACCGCTTTTTTAGTTACTTTTTTGCTTACTTTTTTAGCAGTCTCGCTACTTTTTTTATTTTTAGAGCCTAATCGAGCAGCACCACGTTTTTTGTAGTTATCAGCTTTTTGTTTAGCGCTAAACAATGTAATACCATTTACTCGGCAATAACGCGCAAGGTTTCTTGGATCCATGCCTAATTCTTCACACACGTCCTTTAAGTATTCACCTGTTTTTAATCTTTTTTGAACTTCTTTTACACGCTCAGGTGTATAAGTTTTTGCACTATTTGATCTAGGGGCAGAAACTGATACGCCTTCTTCTCTTAAAATTGCACGCCACTTATTATCACTAACTTCTACTTGCGCTAATGCTTCGCGTAACATTGCACCTTTTTTAAATGCCGCTTTTACTTTGGCGATGGTTTGTTTATTTGTCATTTTATGTAAGCCTTTTAATATATTTCAATAATTATCCTTGGCTTTAACTCTAAGAACTTCACGACTTTGTGATAATTCTATTTTACAACGAGATGCAAAACCGACGATTAGGTTCATTCAAAAATAGTTAACAATTCTTTAGATGTCAACTTACCTAATCGGGTTTATTTTGGGATTAGGCTGTCATAAATCCTACAAATCTATGACAGTTGAGTAGTATATAAATTCGAATTAAACTGATTCAAAAAAATTACGTTTAAAATCAATCAGTTAGACACACATTAATTAAAAAGCGTTATTTATTAATATTTCACTTTTGACAAAAGGCTGTATACATAACCATAAAAAAAAATTTAGTTTTATTTTGAACAAGTGACGCAATTCTCTCTTTTTTTCACATTGATAATTCGCCATTGACCACTTAATGCATCGAACAATTGTAATTTGCCTATTTGGCTATCCCCTATTTTAGTTAAAAACTTAATTGCACTGAGCGCTTGCATCGTTCCTAACACTCCAACAACAGGTGACAACACCCCAGCTTGTGAGCAAGTAATTTCTTCATTCGCATCAGGATACAAACACTGATAACAAGGCGAGCTTTGAGTATTTGGATCCATCACAAATAGCTGACCTTCAAATCCCAATGCAGCAGCACTTATCTGTGCCACTTTAGTTTGTGTACATACCTTATTAATTAAATAACGACTCTCAAAATTATCAGTTCCCACTAACACTAAATCACAGTCTTTAACAAAATGAGTTAATTGCGTTTCATCTAATTTTTGCTCAACACAGGTGACATTAATATCAGAGTTTAAATTCTCTATTGTCTGTTTTGCGGATTGCGCTTTATTTAAACCGATACTTTGTTGATTATGAATAATCTGGCGCTGTAAGTTACTTATTTCAACGGTATCAAAAACATTAATAATGAAATTCTTTACACCTCTAGCGGCTAAATACATCAATAATGGACTACCTAAACCACCTGCCCCATAAACAAAAACAGTTGTATGTTGTAACTTCAATTGATGAGATTGATCAAATTGAGGCAACAATAGGTGTCGTGAATATCTTAGCCATTGTTCATCTGTTAATTTTTCTGTTTCAACTGTCATTTTTATTCTCATTAACTGTAGTAACTACTGCATCTGATTTAGCAGGCCATTGATCCGGTGCGATAAAAATCATTTTATTGGGTTTATCTGATTCATTTTTGTGTTTTAAAATAAAGGGTAAAGCAAAATTTTGTTCGTTAACCATTTTAAGTACATTTACAAGTGTTAAACATTCATTTTTTTGGCAGTCATCAATATAATCCAAATTTAACCAATGGGGTTTATCTAGAAAACTTATTTGATATTGCGATTGAATATTAGTAAACCAGCGCTCAAAATCAGTCAGACTAAACCAGTAATTTTCATTTAACTCGACAAAATCGATGAACTTTACAAATAAACGACCTTGCAGCACTGCCCGACTAATAATTGGACTATCACCGATTATGGGTTTAATTGTTTGCTTGGTGCATTCAAGTTGGGTTAACGCAGTTTGATGATCCATTAATTTATTGAATTTCAGGTCTAATCGATCATTACATTTTGGACCTACCCATTTGCTTAAAGGTTGATTCTCAACTTGTTGTTTCACTTCTAAATAGAACTTAATCGCAACTTCTAAGTGCACATATAATTTTAATGATTTATGCCAATAGATAAAGTCCATTTCACCGATTGTAGGATTTGTTTTTTTTGAAGTGTCATTAATTTGGATGTTTTTAGCAGTTAATTCGCAATCAGGGTGGTGCGATAAATAATATTCCCATAGCGCTTCATAATAAGTGCCCAGCATAAATTTATTTTTGCTGACCATAAACTGACATAAATCATTTAACGGCCCATTTTCTAAACCCGCGAGATTACGCTGCAACAATTCATGTTTATTGTGTTTTAAATCCACAATATCGTTTTTTTGTATTAACCACTGTAGATCTGAATAAAAAATGGACAACATTATCTACTACCTATTTACCTTTAAAAAATCACTGTTATCGCGCTTCATACCTACATAATTACCTATATTTACGTAGGTTTACGCAGGTTTTTCCATGTTACACAACTTCATCCCCTTTGTCTTATTACACCTTTTGAATTACAAGTCGACTCAACCTATCTTACTTGTAAAATATTGTTTATTTTGTAGTTAAACTAAGTTTTATCTGGTTACAAATTGTATTAAACGTGACATTAATCTATTTTTGACTGTCGGTTTTTCATAAGTTTATGCATATATTATATTTATCTGATCAAAACAATATTATTGATACTCAGAAAACAATCATCATCCAAAACCAGATTTAATCCCCTTTAGACTTAATGATGAAGTGTATTTCAAACCAGAATACAGACATCAATTCGAATATTTTAATATGACCTGTATTTAACAACATGTGATTTTAAAGGTTTTACTACAAGATTTTTAAACAGCCCTAAATTAGGGGCTGCTTTTATTGATCTAATTACAATTTCAACTTACTAATTCAAAACGGTGTTTATAATTTAAAAAATCTGGAATGGTTGCACAATCAATTAAACTTTCTCCAACAGCAATAAATTCATAATCTAATTCAGCACAAGCGACTTGATCCCAAATGCCGTCACCAAAATAAACCACCTGTTCATTTAAAGAATCACCCTGGGCTAGTTTCATTATTTGCACACGCTGGTAATGATCATCACTACTAAACAATACAATATCATCCACATTAAACCCTGCTGATTTAAGTTTTAGTATCGCCGTTTCACGCCAGCCACCCGTTGCAAAAGACACCTTAACGTTATTTTCTTTTTTTAGTTTTTGGATAAATTCAACAGCGCCCGATATCGGTTTCACTGGATTATTTTGAATGTGTTTTTTGATTTTTTCGATGAATTTTTGTTTAATTTCTAATGCGTACTGCTCTTGATTGCCTTTTATATCCAGCATTTTGAACATTTGCTTTAAAATACCCGAATCTGTGACATCAATATAACTGGCCCAATCATCACTTGGATATTGATTTAATACTTCAAAAACAGAGTCTAAAAAACATTGAGCATCGAATTTTATACTTTCAACCAACGTACCATCTATATCAAACATTAAATGTCGCATCTTTGAACATCCTTAAATCAAAAAATATAGACTTTACGACGTATTATTGATTTATTTTTGTCCATTTCAACCATTTTACCCCTCATTTATGTAATTAAATTACACGAACCGAGTTCAAAATGTGAATTAGTAGATTTTTGAGCGCTAATCCTGTATAAATACGCCCCAAATTAAACAGCTAATTAGTGGAACTGTAATAAAGTTACACAATCAGCAATTAAACCGACAGCCCTTGGGCTGCTTTAAATATAATGGGAACTATCCATGTCTAAAATTAAAGTTGCAATTAATGGTTATGGCCGTATCGGTCGTAACATCCTTAAAGCATTATACGAAGCAAACGAAGCGGGTAAAGACTACCCAATCGAAATCGTTGCTATCAACGATTTAGGTGATTCTAAAATCAATGCTCATTTAACTAAATATGATACAGCTCACGGTCGTTTCCCGTTCTCTGTAGATTTTGATGATTCTTCATTAACTATTAATGGCGATAAAATCAAAACTTTCTCTGAGCGTAACCCAGCTGACCTTCCTTGGGGCGAGTTAGATGTTGACGTTGTATACGAATGTACTGGTTTCTTCGCAACTAAAGATAAAGCTCAAGCTCACATCGATGCTGGCGCTAAAAAAGTAATCATCTCTGCTCCTGCTGGAACTGAAGTTGATGCGACCGTAGTATACGGTGTTAACCAAGATGTATTAACTGCAGAAATGACAGTTATCTCTAACGCTTCTTGTACTACTAACTGCCTAGCGCCAATCGCTAAGCCGTTAAACGACGCATTAGGTATCAAATCTGCTTTGATGACTACTATCCACGCTTACACTAACGATCAAAAATTGTCTGATGTTTATCACACAGATTTATATCGTGCACGTGCTGCTGCAATGAACATGATCCCTACAGCTACTGGCGCTGCTAAAGCAGTTGGCCTTGTTGTTCCTGAGTTAGCTGGTAAAGTTGACGGTATGGCTGTTCGTGTTCCTACTATCAACGTATCTTTAGTAGATTTAACGTTTGAATCAGCAACGCCAACTACTGTTGAAGCTGTTAACAAAATCATTGAAGACGCAATTGCAAATGATTCAGTATTAGCTGAAGTATTAGCTATCAACACTGAGTCTTTAGTATCTTGTGATTTCAATCACAATGCATTCACTTCTAACTTCGATGCTACACAAACTCGTGTAATCGGCAACTTAGTTAAAGTTATGTCTTGGTATGATAACGAATGGGGTTTCTCTAACCGTATGTTAGATAACACTGTTGCATTAATGAACGCTAAGTAATTAGCCCTCATTAATAAAAAAGCCCGACATTGATTGTCGGGTTTTTTTTAATTTGCAAAGATGGATTAGCTTATTTCAAGACAAGCTAAATCATTACCAGCTACCCATCCCTTTCTATGTACACACCTAAAAAATGCATTCTTCTTAGCCGCTAGAGTAAAAGTAATACGATTTGATTTTTCACATTTTACAAAACGAACCACTATCCAACGTACATTTTTCGAAAACAAACATCAAAATCACTAGATAATTTCATTGTTGTTACAGACAATCGCAGAGCTAAATAATCGAATCATTAAATTACCCAACTTTTAAAAAACAGCTGACAACCAAATATCAATCCTAAATTACAACACTTCATCTTTTATTGGTGGAAAGCAAAAAGTTTGGCTTAAGCTTCCTTCGTAAAACCAAAACTCAAAACCTAACGATGTATTTTTATTAGATAACACAAAAGAAAATCAAGCAAACTGCAAAACTCTATTCAGGTGGCTTAATAACAAATCACAGCAATATCCATAAATTAAGTGATGACTTCAACACCTAGTGACATTACAGACTCAATTATCTTAACGGTGTAAAAATAATACTCAGTTTAACGAAATCTAACACCACAATTTTATGGTTACCTAGATTCTCATTCGTTTTACCAATCTAAGCTCTTTTAAGGCACAACACATTTCCGTACAAGACGCACTATATCAGGGCACTCAATCCATAGTAATTAACACTGCAAAAATGGAAACGAATCAGCTAAATCACTACTTAATTAAAGAATTAGAGCAACAAAATAGTGTAAAACATGAAGAGCTTATAATCATCGCCAAAGCTGATCATATGGGCGTCCAAGGCAATACATACTCCGTCAAAATCGCCAGTTGTTACAATATATTGTAAATATATGTTTTCGTTACACTCAAATTAAGGTAAATTGTGCAAATTTTTTAATACCACAACATACACAAAATCTGGCATGCACTTACAAAGTGCAAGTTTTTTTCAACAATCAACCCCTTATCAAGGGTACGAGGCTTAACGGATATGGAACACGATATCGATCCAATTGAAACTCAGGAATGGCTTGACGCTCTTTCCTCAGTCGTAAAAGAAGAAGGCGCTGATCGCGCTAATTATTTACTTAAAGAATTATCAAACCAAGTAGGCGGCGAAAGCGGCGGTGCTGATGTACCCTTCGCTCTAAATACTGCTTATCGCAACAGCATCAAAATTGCTGATGAAGCACGTTACCCTGGTGACATTGAACTTGAGAAAAAAGTTCAGGCTTACATCCGTTGGAATGCTGTAGCAATGGTTATCCGTGCTAATAAATCAGGCGATGATTTAGGCGGACACATTTCTTCTTTCCAATCTTCTTCTACTTTATACGACGTAGGTTTCAACCATTTTTGGAATGCGCCTAGCGAAGGCACTTCTGGAGATTTAATCTATTTCCAAGGTCACATTTCACCTGGTATTTACGCGCGTTCATTTATTGAAGGCCGTTTAACTGAAGATCACATGAACAACTTCCGTCGTGAAGTAGACGGTAAAGGTTTATCTTCTTACCCGCATCCATGGTTAATGCCTGAATATTGGCAGTTCCCTACTGTATCTATGGGCCTAGGTCCTCTACAAGCTATTTATCAAGCACATACAGTACGTTACATGGAAAACCGCGGACAGATCAAACCAGGCACTCGTGTTTGGGCATTCTTAGGTGATGGCGAGTGTGACGAGCCTGAATCATTAGGTGCTATCGGTCTTGCTGGTCGTGAAAACCTTGAAAACCTTATTTTTGTAATTAACTGTAACTTGCAACGTCTTGATGGCCCTGTACGTGGTAACGGTAAAATTGTTCAAGAATTAGAAGGTATTTTCCGTGGTGCTGGCTGGAACGTTATTAAAGTAATGTGGGGCAGCAACTGGGATTCATTATTAGCTAAAGATACGAAAGGTCTATTACAAAAACGTATGGACGAAGTGGTTGATGGTGAGTTACAAGCTTACAAATCACTTGGCGGCGCATACACACGTGAACATTTCTTCGGTAAGTCTCCTGAATTACTAGAAATGGTTGCGCATATGACTGACGACGAGATCTACCAATTACAACGTGGTGGTCATGATCCAGTTAAAGTACACGCAGCATACAAAAAAGCATCCGAAGATCACAACGGCAAGCCAACTGTAATCTTAGCGCAAACCGTTAAAGGTTATGGCGTAGGTGCTGGCGAAGCGCAAAACTCGACTCACTCGTTGAAAAAATTAGCGATTGATGATTTAAAACGTTTCCGTACAAGCTGTGGTGTTCCCGTTTCTGATGAACAACTTGAGTCTGGCGATATTCCTTTTTACCGCCCTGAAGAATCATCAGCTGAAATGTTATACATGTTAGGCAAACGTGAATCGTTAGGTGGATTTATTCCTCAACGTCGCCCTAAATTCTCAGATGAGTTGGAAATCCCAACACTTGAGTCGTTCTCAGCATTATTGCAGGACACAGGCAAACGTAAAATTTCAACCACGATGAGTTTTGTTCGTATGCTATCGCAATTAGCAAAAGACAAAAACATCGGTAGCCGAATCGTACCCATCGTGCCAGATGAAGCACGTACATTTGGTATGGAAGGTATGTTCCGTCAAGTAGGTATCTACTCTGCGTTAGGTCAGTTATATACACCAAATGACTCTAACCAAGTAATGTTCTACAAAGAAGACGTAACCGGTCAAATCATGCAAGAAGGCATCAATGAAGCAGGCGCGTTCTCTTCATGGATCTCAGCTGCCACGTCTTATTCAGTACATGATTATCCGTTGATTCCGTTTTACATCTACTACTCAATGTTTGGTTTCCAACGTATTGGTGATTTAGCATGGGCGGCAGGTGATTTACAAGCACGTGGTTTCTTATTAGGTGCAACATCCGGTCGTACTACCTTAAACGGTGAAGGTCTACAGCATCAAGATGGCCACTCGCATATTTTAGCGAATACCATTCCTAACTGTGTGACATACGATGCAACTTACTCGTTTGAATTAACAGTAGTGATTCAAAACGGTTTAGAGCGTATGTATGGCAAAAGCCAAGAAGACATCTTCTATTACATTACAACTTTGAATGAAAACTATCATCACCCTGCTATGCCAGAAGGCGCCGAAGAAGGCATCATCAAAGGTATTTATAAGCTAGAAGGCGATGTTAAGAAAACAGCCAAAAAAGCCGTGCAATTATTAGGTTCTGGTTCAATCTTAAACGAAGTGCGTAAAGCAGCCGTTATGTTAAAAGAAGATTATGGTGTTGAATCAAATGTATGGGCGGTCACGTCTTACAACGAATTAACCCGTGAAGGTCAAGAAGTTGACCGTCAGAAATTATTAAACCCAGGTAAAAAAGTGACCGAGCCATATGTGACTCAAGTACTAAAAGACCAAGCGGGCCCAGTAATTTCTTCTTCTGATTACATGAAAAACTTTGGTGAGCAAATCCGTAAATGGGTTCCTGCAAACTACCGTGTATTAGGTTGTGATGGTTTTGGTCGTTCTGATTCTCGCAAAAAGTTACGTCACTTCTTTGAAGTAGACGCAAGCTGGATTGTGGTTGCAGCGTTAAGCTCGTTAGCAGATGAAGGCACTATCAAACATGCTGAAGTGAGCAAAGCTATTAAAACATTAGGTTTAGACATCAACAAACCTAACCCAATGACCGTTTAAGATTAGTTGGGGCCCAGGCCCCTTCTTTATCTACCCTATAATTAGGAGTCCTCATGGCGACTGAAATTATTAAAGTCCCGAATATTGGTGACATTGAAAGCGCTGAAATTATTGAAGTAAGCGTAAAAATAGGCGATGTAATTGCTGTAGACGACACGTTAATCGTAGTTGAAACAGACAAAGCATCTATGGAAGTGCCTTCTCCAGCAGCAGGTAAAATTACTGCAATTAAAATTAAAGTCGGTGATGAAGTGTCTGAAAATGACGAAATCATTTACTTAGAAGTAGAAGGCAGTGCCGCAGAAGTAGCACAGGCTGCTCCACAACAAGCTGCTGCTTCTACAAGCACTATGACAGCTGCTGCATCCGTTGCTAAAGACTTATTTGTACCGGATATTGGTACAGAAGACGAAGTTGAAGTGATTGAAGTTTGTGTAAAAGTGGGCGATATAATCGAAAAAGATGATTCATTAGTTGTATTAGAGACTGATAAAGCATCATTGGAAGTACCCGCTACTGAAGGCGGTGAAGTAGTTGCCGTTAAAGTGAATGTTGGTGATCAAGTTAAACAGGGTTCTGTATTAGTAGAAGTGAAAACTGCTGCACAATCGACACCGGTTTCTGCTCCAGTGGCGACACCAACTCCAGCGGCCCCTGTAGCAGCGCCTATTTCTGAAGTTAAAACAGTTGAAGTACCAGACATCGGTACAGACGGCGAAGTAGAAATCATTGAAGTTTGCATTTCTGTTGGCGACAAAATTTCTAAAGACGATCAAGTAGCAACTTTAGAAACAGACAAAGCATCAATGGAAATCCCTTCTCCAGAAGAAGGTGAAGTAGTTGAAGTATTGGTGAAAGTTGGCGATAACGTTAAACAAGGTTCGCCTTTGTTTACAATTAAAACCACTTCTTCTGCTCCAGTAGCAGCTGCACCTGTATCGGCTCCTGCTCCAGCGGCACCTGCAAAAGCGGCGCCCGCTCCAGCAAAAGTCACTACTAGTGATAACAAAACAAGCGCTTATGTACATGCCGGCCCTGCCGTTCGTCGTACTGCTCGTGAGTTTGGTGTTGACCTTGCCCTTATCGGTAAAGGCACCGGCCCTAAAGGTCGTATCATTAAAGAAGACGTACAAACTTATGTTAAAAAACGTTTAGCACAACCTGCTGGAACCGGAACAGGCGCAGGTATTACGCCAATTCCAGATCAAGACTTCGGCAAGTATGGCGATGTAGAAATCAAGAAAATGGCGCGTATTCAGCAGTTAACTGCACAGAATATGACCCGTAACTGGTTGAACATTCCACATGTAACGATTTTTGACGAAGCGGACGTCACTGAATTAGAAGCGTTCCGTAAAGAATTACGCCCAGAAGCTGAAAAACGTGGATCACGTTTATCTGCATTAGCATTCGTAGTAAAAGCGGTTGCAGCAGGTTTACATGAATTTCCACAGTTTAACGTTTCATTAATGGCAGACGGCAAGCAATTAGTACAAAAACACTATGTACACATTGGTATCGCAGTAGCGACACCAAACGGATTGATAGTGCCTGTGATAAGAGATGCAGACAAAAAATCAATCTGGCAAATTGCCGACGAAATCGTAGATTTTGCACAACGTGGCCGTAAAGGCAAAGTGACATCAGATGAAATGAAAGGTGGTTGTTTCACTATTTCATCATTAGGTGGCATCGGATCTACAGCATTCACTCCAATCGTAAATGCACCAGAAGTGGCAATCCTTGGTTTATCAAATAACCAAACGAAACCATTCTGGGACGGAAAAGCGTTTGTACCACGTAACTATCTACCATTGTCTCTAAGTTTTGATCACAGAGCGGTTAATGGTGCGGATGCGGGTATGTTTACTACTTATCTTGCTAAAGCGTTAAAAGACTTACGTAGAATCTTGCTTTGATCAATCTTGATTGATTAACAGTTAAATTAAAAAACCCAGCTTTTGCTGGGTTTTTTGTGCTCTTTAAGTTTAATTCTTTCGTCCATAAAAAATTAAAAGCTCATTTATATAGCTAGCAGAAGGATACCCTCCTTGAGATATTTCTTGTTACTACAGAATCCTGCTTTTTATCATCAACAATAAAATTAGAGTTCATAATGAATAAAATAATAATAATATTTTTTTGCGCCTTATTACTATCTTGTCAAAGTACCCCCATACAAAACTCAAGCATTCAAACTAACCCTACAACACAGAAAGAAGTAATCGTCCCTCTAGCTGTTGGAAATAAATGGATCCATATTTCTAATACAGGAACAGAGGTGACAAGCGAAGTAACAAATACAGTAATTATAAATGGCAAAACATGGTTTCAATATTACGAAACTGGCTATATTGAGGGTCCATATTTCGTTATAAACACAAATGAAGGGCAACTGGAATCATTCGATTCAATTGAAAAAGGAAGTATTGAAGAATGTACGATATTTAAATTCCCTGTCACCCAGTATGAAGAATATGAGTGCTTTGATGTTAAAATGAGCGTAACACCAAATATTGAAATTACTGTACCTGCTGGATCATTCCATACTTACCTTTATGTTTTTGGAATTGATGACCCTACAGGATCACAAGTTTGGTATGCTCCTAATATTGGTCTGGTCAAACAAACTGTTAACGGTGAAACCTTTGAATTGATAAAATATTCAATAATTAAAGAAGAATAAAAAGTAACAAACGGCAAGTCTGAATCTTGTTTTATTACAATTCAAGATTCTAGAACTGACACTCATTGCTTAAGTTTAATTCTAAAGTTCAGCCTTGAGTGTTTTATTCATTGTCTTTTTAATTAATGAAACTAAACGAGTTAAACTCATTCATATCTCTGGCGAAGGGACACCTTTCTTGAGATACTTCTCGCTACTGCAGCACCCTGCTTTTTATCATCATTAAAATTAGAGTTCATAATGAATAAAATAATCACAATAATTTTTTGCGCTTTATTATTATCTTGTCAAAGTACCCCCATACAAAACCCAAGCACTCAAACTACCCCTACAACTCAGAAAGTAGTTATCATCCCTTTAACAGTAGGAAATAAATGGATCCATACTTCCAATTATGGAAGAGAAGCTACAAGTGAAGTAACAAATACATTAATCAGAAATGGCAAAACATGGTTTCAATATATAGAAATATCGGACACCTATGTAGGAATGAACACAAATGAAGGACATTTAGAATACTATGGATCAATTGACAACAAAGACATTGATATTGAAGGCACTAATGAATGCACATCACTTAAATTTCCTGTGATCCAATATGAAGAATATGAATGTGATGAAGTTAAAATAAGCGTAACACCAAATGTCACAATTTCTGTACCTGCTGGATCGTTTAATACTTACCTCTATGTTTTTGGATTTGATAACTCGGATAGAACTCAAGCATGGTATGCGCCTAATATTGGCCTTATCAAACAAATTAACGGTAGCGAATCATTTGAACTGATTAAATATTCAATAGCTAATGAAAAATAGAAGACATAAGGGTCGTATCCCCACACCACAAAATAAAATCGGGGTCGCGCTTTACACTTTATATAGACACCCATAAAACCAAACTAATAGTAACTCCCACTTATGTACAATTTTGAAGGTCAAATCTAGAATTTTGGCAATTTTTAATTCAAGATTCTAGACCTGACATCTTTTTTATTTTCAATTAACAATACGACCAGTAATTTTAAATTAACAACGTAAACCTTAAAAAAGTGAATAATATGCCAATCAATTTAAAAGAAGTAAACGGAATAAAAATTCAAACCAAACACAAAGCAAGCTGCCATTGTGGTGCTGTAGAATTGGAATTAAACCTACCTGAAGGCTTAATTGATCTTAGGCGTTGTGATTGTTCGTTATGTATACGCCGAGGTGCGATTGCAGCCTCAGTTGATTTAGATGGAATAAAGATAATCAAAGGTGAAGACGCCCTCACCCTTTATCAATTTAATACTAAAACCGCGAAACATTTCTTCTGTAAACATTGTGGTATTTACACCCACCATCAACGCCGATCTAATCCGCATTTGTATGGGTTTAATGTTGCGTGTTTAGAAGGGATTAATCCGCTGACTGTTGAAGGCATTCCTACTAATGATGGGGTTAATCATCCTGCTGATAGATAGTTGGTAATTCAATTAAAATATCAAAGAATGCTTTTGCTTTTTTATTTAATTTCTTCCCTAAACAACACCATCCGTTTGATATTTAACATACCGACCTAAAAACTGACGAACAAATTTATTCATAAATAGGAATCAATAAATCATGATCAAATGGGATGAGAAAAATAAATTTTTAAAACGACGCATAATACTCAATGAAGCTTACAAACATTTCACTAAAATTGACAATAACTCATATACCCGAACAAGTTATCACTTCGAGTCAGCCATTTCAGTATTAAGTAACCTAGTGATATTTGGAGAGAAAAGCTTTGGATTAGATAAGTACTCTATTATCAAAAAAGCTGTAATCGATGAAGGCCAATATTCCGACAAAGCAGATAATAATATTCTAATTAGGATAAAAGAAATTGTATCTGAGAAATTAAAAATACCCGAGAGGAAATTTCATGTTCTAACTAGCTTATCGATTTTACCAGATGACATAGAAGATCATTATGTAATCGATGGTATAGAAATAAATATAATAAAAACTGAATATCCTTCAAAATACGACGGTAGAATTAAATTATTGAATGATAAGAAATCAATTATCCCTCAAGTTTTCGAAGATAATTATTCAAAAGTAATTATTAAATTAAAAGGTAAATTCGAAGAAGAGGTAATTGAGAGATCTTTAAACGCAATAGATTTATTGAGATCCGTCTGGTGCCTATTTGGCAATTATGAAATGGGCTATAGTGACAATATTTACAAACCAATTAATCGAGTTTTAACTGGAACTGTTCATAGTTTACATTTTGAGAATGGTAACAATGCTTCTAAAGAAATTTGGTATGAGCCAAACCCACATTCAAACACACCATTTATATTATTCAATAATAAAGATGCATTTAATAGCAACACCAAGTGGCTTTTAAGTCAACTGAACGAACTACCTTACAGAAAGGTTTTAAAGGAGTCTTTAAAAACGTATGTAAGAGCTTTTGACGAAAAAGACCCCAATGTATCACTAATTCGTTTATGGGGAGCTTTAGAAAAATTATTATTACCAGAAACTTCTAAAGGAAATAGTGAGCCTATATCAAAAAGATGTGCATTTTTATTTGAAGATTACGAATACCATATTCAAGTGATTGAAAATATAAGGCTATATAGAAATTCAAATGTGTATAACGGCATTAATACTGACAGAGTCAGAGTATATTGTTACCAACTACAGTTCTATTTTAAAAAATTAGTAATTTTTCTCTCTCACAATGACTATGATTTCAAGAAACTAAATGAAGCCCAAGACTTTTTAGATATGCCATATAATGAAGAAAAATTATCGATTCAAAAAAAGAACATTCAAGATGCTTTAAACTTTAGACATCCAAAGATCCATGGGGTCGAGCCTTGACTTCGGACTGCCGTGAGGTATGAAGTCAAATAACCAAAAGATCAATGGGGTCGAGTCTTGATTTCGGACTGCTGTGATGTATAAAATCAAGCTTCAACCCCAGCAGTTCGTGATTGCTTCTATAAACTAATTACCTAATATACTCAGGCGTTTCCATTGGTACGGGCATTTTATTTTGGCTAACCCAATTAATGGACGATTCTAATAACAAATCAGTATTATCACATAAATTATCAAGATTAGAAGTCATTGACTTTATTTCTACAATCTCCCACTTTTTTAATGCGACGCCTGACTCAAGAATTTCAACATACTTTACTAACATTTTATTGAAATCTTCATCCCAATTAATTGAACCATTTTCATTAATTTCATAACCCACTTTATCAGCAATACGCATAACCTCTCCTTGAATAGTTTGGGCATAGCCAGATGACGGAATCAATTCACCCCATAGCTTTTGAAATTGTTTTCTCCAATGACCTTCAGGTATATCAATTACTGAAACACCATCATGAATAATTTTTCTTTTAACGGGCTCAACGCCAAATAATTTATATAGATTTTCTAAGCCATCACTTATTCGGCCAACTGATTTTTTGTCATAGTCAGGTCTATGAAACTCAAAATCCTCTGCTATTTCCGTAACTCTACTTTTCATTTTCGCTGTAATTATTAAACCAGCATTAATGAATATTTCTGATATTTTAGCCATAGAATCTATTTCATAATTACGACAACAATCAAGCGTGTACCCAAACTCATGAACGCTCTGGATATTATTTAAATTAAGATCCGCTCCATATTCAAGCAATAATTTTGTATTTTCTGCATGAATAGCACGTACAGCAATCATAATTGGTGTTTTTTTACCTGATGATTTCAATGAAGCATCCAAGCCAGAATCTAACAAGTATTTTACATTTATACTTTGTATTGCAAGTTTTCTATGAAGTAATGAATCACCTTTTTTATCTTTTATATTAACATCAGCACCTTGACTAACTAGCCAAATCATTAATTCTTCTGAGCACCAAGGATGCTCAATAGCCGATTGATTACTATGACCACCACGTGCAGTTATTTTACATATTTCAAATACTGCCTTAATTTTTTGAATATCTTCGCTGTACATTAATTCATCGAAATTTACTGGTAGAACTTTCGATTTTTTGTTAAATAAACCTTTTAACCATTTCATTTCGCTATAACCTTTCTAATTTTTCAATCATTATCTCATACTTATCTGACTTGATAGAACCACTTAATAAAAACCTCGAGGTCGCGCTTTACATTTGACATAGACAGGCACAAAAAAAACAAAAGCCAACCAAAAAATCTAAGGGTCAAATCTAGAATCTTGATTATGTTTAATTCAAGATTCTAGACCTGACACATATTTTTCACAATGCAGAAAAAACCTACGGGGTCGCACCTTACATTTGACATAGACACCTACAAAAACCAGCTATAAAGATCAATGGGGTCGAGTCTTGACTTCGGACTGCTATGAGGTATGAAGTCAAGCTTCGACCCCATTAGATTTCTCAAGGAGTGTTAGAAGGGTTGATACTCAAACATCAGGCGAAACAATCCGTGCAGCGGCAAACCACGGCTAAAGAAAATAATTAGCAGACAAAGAAAGGCCCGCATTAGCGGGCTTTGTAGTGTGTCTAGAATAGTGAATCACTTGGGTGTCCCAAGTAATTTTCTAATAAATAAAAATTCTTTTTGATTCTTCTGAGTTTTTCAAAAAGGGTACCAGTACAAATAATGAAAACAAGGCGTGTGCATATGCAATAATACGCCCCCCCCACCCTATGCCTTGCTCAGAAAAATAATAATAATCCGCTAAAATCAAAGATAGTAGAAAGATAACTGAAAAAAATATGAAACCTTTAATGAATATCTTCTTTTTTCCAAGCATCATCAGGATTAACCAAACGATAAAAACAAATAACAAAGAGAGTACTAATAACCCTCCATGGAAAATAAAATAAGTAGCTGGATCATAATTTGAAGATGACTGATCGATTAATTCAGGCAAAACACCACTTTCAATAATTGGATAGTAATACGTAACAGCAACCAATACCAAACTCGTTAAGGCGAGGAAGGTGTGTAAAATAATGATTGCAATTTTCCAACTACTATTGTTTTGATTAGTCATTTTGATATTAATCCTCTTCCATATTTATAAGTAATTATTGCGATATTAGTTACTATTATACTTAATTTTCCCCCCGAGAGAACCCAATAGGGTCACCCATTAGAAAACCCCGGTCAATAGGCGAAGTGAATTTCTTTACCCTTTTTTTAGTAATTTAATTCTTACTTCGTCAGTTCGTTATACAAGTACGGCCCTAAAATTTACTGTTATCGGTCTTGATTTGTCTTTAAGACAAATACACACCAGTCACCCATCTGAATTAAGGCTCTTGGATATTAACGATCATCGGTAATATCCGCCCTTGGCTTTCGCCTCAGTAATTAATTAGCACCTCAATAATGTCCAAGTGCATTTGCAATTTCTTGCGTATCACAAGTCTTAGGAATCAACTTTAAATTGTCCCAACCCTTAATGGCTCATACCGAAGGCATATTTGTTTTTTACAAACTTAACTTTTAATAAAGAGGTTAAACGGACGGCTTAATCAAATCTAATGGTTATTGCCAACCCCA
>JALJPK010000068.1:0-15461 GCA_022968985.1 Pseudomonadales bacterium
CAATACGTAATCAGCCTAGTTTTCTCGAAACGGACTTTACGTTTAAATCGTTGATTGAAGGTAAATCAAATGAGATTGCTTATGCCGCCGCTCAAAAAGCCGCTGAGAATCCTGGTAAGGTTTATAACCCACTGTTTATATACGGTGGGGTAGGTTTAGGTAAAACCCATCTAATGCACGCAATTGGTAATGAGATTTTGGCGCAAAATCCAGATGCTCGGATTATGTATTTATCGTCAGAGCGATTTGTTCGTGAGATGGTTAACTCAATTCGTGATGGCGCAATTGAAGAATTTAAAACGTTCTATCGTTCACTTGATGCCATTTTAATTGATGATATTCAGTTTTTTGTTGGTAAAGAAAAATCCCAAGAAGAATTGTTCTTTATCTTTAATGCGTTATTAGAAGGTAAACAACAGATTGTTTTGACCAGTGATAAATTGGCAAAAGAAATTGACGGTATCGAAGATCGTTTACGTTCTCGATTTGGTTGGGGGTTGTCTGTTCCGGTTGAACCACCTGAAGTGGAAACAAGACAGGCAATTTTACAAAAGAAAGCCGAGCTGAAACATAACATCCATTTATTAGACGACGTGGCATTTTTCTTAGCCAGTAAAATTCGCTCGAATGTTCGTGATTTAGAAGGGGCGTTAAACAAGGTAATTGCGGATGCGAATTTTACCAAAAAACCGATCACAATTGAGACAGCCAAAGAATCAATAAAAGATATTTTAGCGATGCAAGATAAGCAGGTGAGTATTGAAAATATTCAACGAGTTGCTGCGGAATATTATAAGATCAAAATATCGGATTTACATTCGAAATCTCGTAAGCGTAGAGTAACACGACCAAGACAGCTCGCAATGCTTCTAGCCCGCGAGTTAACTAAGCTCAGCCTGATTGATATTGGTGATAGTTTTGGTGGAAGAGACCATTCTACAGTGGTCAATGCATGCGAAAAAATAGAAGAGCTTAAACACTCAAATCGTGATATCGTAGAAGACTATAACAACCTGTTACGAACATTAACAAACTAGAATATTGGATAGTGACATGATCAAATTTACAATTTCCAGAGACACCTTAATTTACCCATTACAAATGGTTTCTGGTGTCGTAGAAAAACGTCAAACTTTACCGGTTCTTTCGAACGTATTATTCGTTGTGAAAGACGGTTGTTTATCATTAACAGGGACAGACTTAGAAGTAGAATTAGTCAGTAAAATTGCTTTGGAAGGCGATGTAAGTGATGGCGAAATCACAATTCCTGCTAAGCGTTTATTAGACATTATTAAGTCTTTACCTGATGCGGCTCAAATTACTTTCGCTCAAGGCGAAGACAAAATTGTAGTAAGTTCGGGACGATCTCGTTTTACATTATCAACGTTATCGTCTGATGACTTCCCTAATGTAGATGACGAACCGGATCTATTAAGTTTTGAAATTAAACAAAGCAAATTAAAACAATTAATTGATGCCACCAGTTTTGCTATGGCGCAACAAGATGTGCGTTATTATTTAAACGGTATGTTGTTGGAATTAACCAACGAACATATTCGTACGGTTTCTACTGATGGCCATCGTTTAGCAATGGGCACAGTAAAATCAGATTCAGAAATAGTAGAACGCAAACAAGTGATTGTACCGCGCAAAGGTATTTTAGAATTAAATCGCTTATTAACAAAACCAGACGAAATGGTAACGGTGTATTTATCCGATCGTCATATTCGTTTAAAAACCGATCCTTTTACTTTCACATCTAAGTTGGTAGACGGTAAGTTTCCAGACTACGAACGTGTATTACCAAAAGGCGGTAATAAAGATGTAATTGGTGATCGTGCATCATTAAAAACGATTTTCTCTCGAGCGGCTATTTTAGCGAACGAAAAATATCGTGGTGTTCGTATCAACTTATCTTCTGGTAATATTCAAGTAACGGCTAATAACCCTGAGCAAGAAGAAGCAGAAGATAACTTAACCGTTGATTATCAAGGTGAAGATCTTGAAATTGGCTTTAACGTCTCTTATTTATTAGATGTGTTAAATGCTATTCAAGGTGATCAAGTTAAGATTATTTTATCAGATACAAACAGTTCTGCATTAATTCATGACTTTGACACGGATGAGTCAGTTTACGTAGTAATGCCAATGCGCCTGTAACACCTAAGCTTTTACCTAGATTTACATTATGTTTTATTAAATCTAGGTAAATATCTGACCCCCAATTAGATAACGCACCATTAAAACGATTCCTTTTATGTCCATATCCCATCTTTCTATTACTCAAGTTCGAAACCTTACCCAAGTTACGCTTACTCCATCGCCTAATATAAATGTTTTTTTTGGCCTTAATGGTTCCGGTAAAACATCTGTGCTCGAAGCAGTTCATTTATTAGGATTAGCCAAATCATTTAAACCGGCACGTACTCGTTCAATGATTCAATGGGAACAAGAGGAGTCGGTGGTTTTTTGCAAAGTAGGGGAAGCGCAATTACCGGTTGGTATCTCTCGAAGAAAAGACGGAAAACACCACGTTAAAATTTCGGGTGAACCTGCCAAGTCTACAGCCGAATTAGCTGAGTTATTACCTGTGCAGTTAATAAACTCCGATGCGTTTTTATTATTAGAAGGCTCGGCAAAAAACAGAAGGCAGTTTCTAGATTGGGGTGTGTTCCACGTGGAACATACATTCTTTCAAGAGTGGCAAAGACTACAAAAAAGCCTGAAAAACAGGAATATTTTGTTACGTTCTGGTAAGATAACTGACCCATTACGCGATACTTGGGATCAAGAGTTTGTTGCAGCCGCGACGGAAGTAGATCGACTAAGACAGCGCTATTTATCGGGTTTTGTTAAAGAGTTTGAAAGGGTGTTGGCATTACTTATTGATTTACCTGATTTAAAAATGCATTACACAAGAGGCTGGGATAAAACCAAGTCGATTGAGGATGTATTAAAAAATAATATCCAAAGAGATATTAAATCAGGATTTACTAATGCTGGGCCGCAAAGGGCTGACATGAAATTAAAATTACACGGTGAGTTAGCCAGCGATGTATTATCTCGCGGGCAACAAAAACTTGTCGTTTGTGCATTAAAATTGGCACAGGGTTATTACTTGTCTAAACAGGCGGGTAAAAAATCAATTTACTTAATTGATGATTTACCATCAGAGTTAGACAAACGGCATATCAATTTGATGTGTCAATTATTAGAGGAAATGGATGCACAGGCATTCATTACTTGTATCGAACAACAACAACTATCGACATCATGGCAACGTCATCAGCCTAAAATGTTCCACGTGGAACACGGACGGATTGAGAGCGTGTCAGAAAACGGAGTTCAATTATGACAAACGAATACGATTCTTCCAGTATTAAGGTCTTAAAAGGCCTAGACGCGGTACGAAAGAGACCAGGCATGTACATCGGTGATACTGATGATGGTACAGGCTTACATCACATGGTTTTCGAAGTAGTAGATAACTCCATCGATGAAGCATTAGCTGGGCATTGTACAGACATCTTTATTGTGATTCATACCGATAACTCTATATCAGTATCAGATAACGGTCGTGGTATTCCAACCGAAATGCATGAAGAAGGACAATCAGCAGCCGAAGTTATTATGACTGTACTTCATGCTGGTGGTAAGTTTGATGATAACGCCTATAAAGTATCCGGCGGCCTTCATGGCGTGGGTATCTCAGTAGTTAATGCGTTATCAGAAACTGTAAAATTGACTATTCGTCGTGGCGGTAAACTATACGAACAAGATTATGTTCATGGTGTCCCACAAAAACCATTAGCGGTTGTGGGCGATTAAGAAACCACGGGTACTAAGGTTACATTCTTACCGTCTAAACTAACCTTCACTCAAACAGTATACAGCTTTGATATTTTGGCGAAACGTATACGTGAATTGGCGTTCTTGAACTCAGGCATAGGCATTCATTTAAAAGATGAACGCTCAGGTAAAGATGAAAAATTCTATTATGAAGGTGGCCTAAGGGCATTTGTTGATTATTTAAATAAAGCAAAACAAACAATCAACGAGATCTTTTACTTTAACTATCAACGTGAAAGCGATGGCATTGGTGTAGAAGTAGCCCTACAGTGGAATGATACTTACCAAGAAAATATATTATGTTATACCAATAACATTCCACAGCGTGATGGCGGAACTCATTTAGCTGGTTTTCGTGGTGCATTAACCCGTACATTAAACAACTACATCACCAAAGAAACAGCCAATAAGAAAAACAAAGATAAAGTCGCTACAACGGGTGATGATGCTCGTGAAGGTTTGATGGCGATTGTTTCAGTTAAAGTACCGGATCCTAAGTTCAGTTCTCAAACAAAAGACAAGTTAGTTTCATCAGAAGTGAAATCAGCTGTTGAACAAGAAATGGGTCGTTTATTTTCAGAATACCTAGATGAAAACCCAGCAGAAGCTAAAACAATCATCGGTAAAATGATGGATGCAGCACGAGCTCGTGAAGCGGCGCGTAAAGCCCGTGAAATGACACGTCGTAAAGGTGTATTAGACATTGCAGGTTTACCAGGTAAGTTAGCCGATTGCCAAGAAAAAGATCCTGCACTTTCAGAATTATACTTAGTGGAAGGGGATTCTGCTGGCGGGTCAGCCAAGCAGGGGCGTGATCGTAAGACTCAAGCCATCTTACCGCTTAAAGGTAAGATTCTAAACGTCGAACGCGCACGTTTTGACAAGATGATTAGCTCACAAGAGGTGGGCACATTAATTACTGCATTAGGTTGTGGTATTGGCCGAGAAGAATACAACTTAGAAAAATTACGTTATCACCACATTATCATCATGACCGATGCCGATGTCGATGGATCACATATTCGTACTTTATTATTAACCTTCTTCTTTCGTCAGTACCCAGAGTTAGTTGAAAACGGTTACATCTACATCGCTCAACCGCCGTTGTACAAGCTTAAAAAAGGCAAACAAGAGCAGTATATTAAAGATGATGCCACACTAACGAGTTATTTAACCAGCGCAGCGTTAGACGGCACCACATTACACGTGAGTCCAGAGTCACCGGGTATTTCAGGTGTGGCACTTGAATCATTAGTTAATCAATACAACAATACGTTGGAATTAATTAACCGTATGAGTAGAAAGTATCCAAATGAAGTATTAAGTGAATTAATTTATCAACCCGTACTTAGAAAAGAAGATCTAGTTGATCAATCTAAAGTGAGTGCTTGGGCCGATGCAATTGATGATAAGTTTTCACAGAATGTTAAATCAGGTGATGCCACTTATGTATTTGGTGTAGAAGAAGACACAGAACGTCATTTGTTTTTACCAAAAGTAACCAGAACCGCACACGGTATTGAGCACGACTATGTATTTTCATTAGGATTCTTTGAATCAGCAGAATACGGAAAAATCATCGAATTAAACGAAGCGATGAACGGTTTATTAGAAGAAGGTGCTTATGTTAAACGTGGTGATAAAACGTTTGAAGTAGACAACTTTAAAACTGTATTAGACTGGTTAATGAAAGAAGCAAAACGTGGTTACTACATACAGCGTTATAAAGGGTTGGGTGAGATGAACCCTGAACAGTTATGGGAAACCACAATGGACCCAGAACAGCGTAGAATGTTACAAGTAACGATTGAAGATGCGATCACAGCGGATCAAATATTCACGACACTCATGGGTGAAGATGTTGAACCGAGACGTGAATTTATTGAAAAAAATGCGCTAAATGTTTCGAACTTAGATTTCTAAAAATAGAAATTTTAAAATAAAAAACCACAACTTTTGTTGTGGTTTTTTTTTGAATACAATATTAAAAAATATAGAAGTAAATAATGGATCATGTAATTGAGCATAAAGTAAAATCGATTTTAATCTGTATAGGTAGAGTAAAAGAAGATTATAAAAAATCAGATTGTAATGTATTAAATGATATTTCTTATCAAGATTCAATAATAATGAACCTTCAAAGAGCGGTTGAACGATGTAAAGATATTGCTAATCGCTTAATTAAAATAAATAATTTATGTTATCAAAAAAGTGCAGTTGAAAGTTTTGAATTACTTAAAAATGAAAAAATAATTTCGGGAAACGTATCATTAAAAATACAAAGAATGATTTTGTATATCGATTTAATTGTTAAAAATTATCAAAAGATAGATACTAAAAAATTAGAATCAGTAGTTAATAAACATATTGTAGACTTTGAGTTATTTAGTTCAGAATTAAAATAGGAATAAAAATGAAAACTAATAAAATTACTTTAGATGATATTAGAAAGGAGTTATCAATCCCTAAAGAGTTGATGGATGCTTTGAAATCTGATGATGCTCATAGAGTTATGAAATATAGGGTTTACGATAATTATAATTACGTTTATGCACTCTCCTCATATTATTTCTTGAGTGATACATTAGTGCAAGAGAGGGAGCATATAGTAAGTATATTAGAACCTTTAATTAAAAATAAAGAAGTTTTAAAAATAATGTTGCATGCCTGTACTAATTGTAATGATTTCAATTATTCAAAAAGGGCAATAAAGTGTTTAACAAATGAAAATAAAAAATTAAAAGAAGTTGAATTAATTACTCGATTAGAGGAAGTAAAACAACAAATTGATGATATTGGGCTAGATGGATATATAGAGTTTTTAATTAAGAAAAAAAGAAAATATAAATTAAAGGCAACAGATGATGTGTCTGATGCTTTAATTCAGTTTGAGGAAGATCCAAAATATGGTGCTATTTCGTTAGCAAGAATTTGTAGTATTAGTCATAAGAAAAATAAAGTATATCAGAACGATTTACTTGCATTAAAATTATACGAATTAGCCGCATCTATGAAGCACCCAAACGCAAATTATTGGATTGCGATGCTTTATGAAAATGGAAAACTAGGAAAAAGAGATAATGAAAAAGCATTCATTTTTTTAGAAAAATCCTTGATAGATAAAAGTGAAATGGGGATTGATAGGTTATACGAGTATCATCATGAAGGAATTGTAGTTGATAAAAGTTTTGAAAATTCCATAAAAGTATATGAAAAAGCGGTAGAATTGGGTATGTACAAATATTGTATAAAAATTCATGATCTTTATAACAATGACAATACCATTGATATAAAAAAACAAAAATATTGGATAGAAAAAGCATTTGAATTAAATTATCTTCCTGCAGAGTATTATAAATATGAAGCAGGTGAGGTCATTAAAAAAGACAGCGTTGAATTAAATGGGATAAAATATAAATTTGAAGATTTGAAAATTGAAAGTAATACAGAAATTTTTAAAGTTATAGAAAAACAAGAATTAGTAAATGAATATTTAAGAAAGGTTAATTCAAATGCGTGTTATTTATTTGAAAAGGGAAAAGATTATTTATTGAATGAAATCAAAAGTGTTTTCCCTAAGCTTTATAATGAATTACAGAAAAATTGCTCTGACTTATTATTATTTGTATTAAAAAATGAAGGAGATATCTTTAGAGAAGAAAATTATATTATAGAATTGGGAGTAATTCACGCTAATCGAATAATATACTTCGATTGTGAATATCTTCAATTTATTGATAATTCTGATAAACGGATGAAATTTTTAAACAAAGATATTGATAAATATATAAATCCAATACTAGCGAAATTATACTTTAATTTTAATTTGATTCAAGTGTCAGACAATATTGATCTAGATTACTATAGTAAATTTAATAAGTATTCATCTAGCATGCATTATACTTGTAATTTTAATTCCACATTATTTGAATATGCGACATTTATAGATATGTTCGATACGAAAATTTCAGTTCGAAAAAATAAAAAAGAAAGTGAATTCTATTATCATCCAGAAATAACATATGATGGTAGCGGTGGAATAAAAATAGATAATCCATAAATCGTATTAGATGAATATTTAACAAATGCAATTATTTACAATAAAAAAACAGAAATTAAATTAAAATAAACTAACAACTTAAATGCACATGGATGTGCAAAGTATTACTAAAACCCAGAAAAATCCTGCTCAATACTCTCCAGCGCATCAAATAAATTCTGAGCACGAATCACTGTATTCTCAGATCGAATCAACTTAATTCGGATTTCTTCATTAAGTGGTAACCACATACATAAAAAATTCAAAAGCTGTAAACTGTTTTGAGTGTCGGGTAATAACGATTGACGTTGTAAATAAGGATGTTGTTTAAGTGTGTCGTATAGTTTTAAAATATTTTCAAGAGTTTGCGTATCTAATTCAGTATGTTCAAAAGGCAAAATATCTAATTCACTTTCCCATAAACCGTCAATGTTTTGAATTGGATTTTTAATGTGTACTAATTGTGTGGCTTCTAATAATAATTCTAACGAATCTTTTTGGTCAAAATCTTTGATTTGAACCAAACAACCATATTCGCTGAATTCAATTTTTGGTAGGCTTTGATTAGGATTATGTATTTCACTGCCTTTAAGAATTTGGGTAATCACAAACTCAGATTGCGTGCGTAAACATTGACTTACCATGTCCAAATAACGTTTTTCAAAGACTTTAATTTTACTTTGGCAATGTGGCATCATTGGAATATGTAATGGGAATATGGGAGTCATAACGCAGCCTTTAACATTTTATTAAGGATTATATTGTCCTTAACCAACTGAACCAGTAAAGTATCTGCTTTTTTTATCATGAATCAAACCTTTAATCTTAAATCATCAATACAAGCTGTGTATTTATTAGAATTAAATAGCACTGACTTGGATCAAATATACGAAAAACTTCAGTTTATCGGAAAAACCACACCGAACCTGATTATTGGTGCGCCTGTAGTCTTAAATTTAGAGCATATTGAAGTGGATGTCAGTAAAGAATTTCTATTTGAGTTGTTAACTATGCTTAAAGGATTTTGTATGCATCCTATTGCTGCTCAAACAAGTCTACCTGAAATTAGAAATTGGTTAAAAAAAGTCGATTTAGCTTCGCATAAAATATCTCAAACAAAACATAAACAAAGTATAATCGAACAAAAAATTGAGTTATCCACAATGACAGTTGAGTCGTTAACTCAAAAAACGATTTATGCTGAAAATCAACACATTATGGTTTTGTGTGATGTGCCTAAAGATTACGAAATAATAGCCGACGGTAACATTACAATTTTAGGCAATTTATTGGGTAAAGCCATCGCTGGCGCTCAAGGTAGAACAAATTGTCAGATATTTTGTAACAAATCTAATGCGCAAGTAATCAGTGTTACTCAAACTTGCATAAATCCAGATTTAATACCTATACTAGATAAGCCATGTCGTTTCTTTATACAAGGCAATCAGATAGAATATACGGTCTTTTTTAAATAGAAGGGAATAGGAAATGTCAATTCAGTACAGCTTAATAGAAGACGCTTTTGATTACGCCAGTTTTGGTTTTTATGGTCAAAGTGAAGCCTATATAAACATCGATAATGATGAAATAATATTATATCGTGAAAGTGATCCAGAAAATGGTCATCTTCCTGAAGATATCGAAGATGATAAATTTGTAAAAATACCACATAAACGTGATCTTAATTTAGGTTCAAGTCTGCCTAAACGTTTTGCAAGAATGTACCCAGCAATAGAGCCAGAAATAGCTGCTATTTTCAAAAAAGCCGGCGCATATCAAAATTTCAGACAATTACTTGCTCGTGAAGACTTAGTAATTGCATGGCGCGAATTTGATAAATCAGAACAAAGCAAAGCCCTTTTAAACTGGTGTGAATTAAATCAAATCGATTTCGTTGAAAGTGTTATTGACGAAGATGAAGAAGATCAAGATTCAGGTTTTTTTGAAGAAGATTAAACCTAAAAACAGCAAAAAATAACAATCTACCCTCCATGGAAGGAGGTCTATTAATTCTTATGAAAATGTATTGTTATCTAATTTTTTTGGATTATTACAATATGGCTTGGATGGATCCAATAGTTAAAATCAAACCCATCAAAAACCCATTCTAATCATAGTTAACTCTTCTTAATGCAGATACACCGAATTTAATAAACAAGTTACCCAATGGCTACTGAATTGTTGATTACTTAATTTACTAAGTTCACTTAATGCTTGTTTCATTGGACGCTGATAATCAGATTGATAATAATGACCATGCGTAATTGCTTCATAAGCATGAAGAACAGATAAACATAACGCTCCAGGGTGAATGTTTTGCTCAGTTAAACCCTTAGGGTAACCGTTTCCATTAACCCATTCGTGATGTTCGTTTAATATACGTGCCGCCTCTTTCCAGTGATCACTTTGTGCTAAAAGATATCCACAAGCAAAAACATGAGATTTTACTTGAGTGTATTCTACTTTTGTCATGGGTTGAGCGTGAGTGAGTAATTTGAGCGGTAAAAACGACATTGCAATATCATGCGCGTAAATAGCGGCTGCTAATTGCTCAAAGTCGAATTCAGATTGATTCAGTTCACACATTCTTTGGGCTAAATTTAATAAGCGGGTGGTTCTGCCTTTCCATCTAGGTAGTCTACTTTCAACAACAGGCATCAGTTGAAAAAAATAACTTAATTCGGGGTATTGCTCAGAAATATTCTGATGAAATGCATTAGTTTCACTATGGACATCTAATTGAGTGGAATAAAAAAAGTTAGGGTCTAATAACGAAATGGCTTTTAATATTTGTTGATCGGGGTCGCTATGGTTTGAAATTTTATTAATTTCAATACCCACATCTTCATAAAGTTGAGCATCATACAATACACTATCACTTGAAACCGAGTCATTTAAAAACTGCTGTACATGATCGAGTAATAATAAAGATAAATCACCAATTTTAGAATTAAACACTAATTCACCTTGGCGTAACAAACTTAGAACATCCTCTAGCTCTTGTAAAACAGGGACTAATGGTAATAGCTGAGCCATACCCAGATTACCTTTTACTGTATGAATATTTCTAAATAAAGCATTCAGTGTTTCGTTGTTGTTGGGGTGTTGCTCTAAATCAATGATTTGATTTTCAGCTTGAGACAGATTTTCTGTAAATTCTTCTAATAGCTCATATACTATTTCTTGATCTAATTGCTCGGTTCTAAATTCAGACATACACAACTCACTTTCACTGCGTTTCTATAAGTCTAGTTGCTTGGATCTAATTAGTTGTAATGAATTGTAGAATTACAAAATAGAGTATTAGTTTAATCATTGAGATGGTTATTTAAAATCTAACTTGATGCTGGGTCAAATAAACAGTATTTATTTTACCGGGGTAAAAATAAGAAGTGGTGAGTTATTCTGTAAAACTTTATAAGTTAACCGCTTACTAGAAGAATTTATCGCTTAATGCCGAAAGATACAATTGGATATAGAGTTGAATATTTTCCCGTTTCCCCAGCTATAAATGGCAGTCGAATTTCATAAACAATGTGCTTACCTTGGTATCCCATTGTTGTTGTAAATATCGGTTTTTTTTCCCCATGTAAATGTATGTATACAGATCCATACATTTCATTTGAGCTAGCAATTATTCCATAATCCACAGGGAGCATTGAAGTAATGCTGTATAGCGTCAGACCAAAATCAAACGCTAAAGCGAAATTTTGTTTATCAACAACTTGAACCTTAAAATCACCACCTAATAAATTGGGAGCAACTGCATATTTAGCTTCATTAATCATAGGTAAATAAGCATACCAACCAGCTTCAAGATAATCACCAAAACCATAACGTTGGCTAATTTGTAGTACTGTTGTTAGTTTGTTATCTGGGTAATCGCTGTAATCAAAATAGGATGAATCTAATACACTTGCACTTATCATAGTCTGTGATTCACCTTCATCCAAAACAGTTGCAGAATGCATTTGTTGAACAGATACACAACTAGGGAAAAGTATGAATAATGGAAATAGACATTTTAAAAAAGACATAAATAATAATAAATAAATAAATTAATGTGTTTTGATCATAACTGACAAATTAGAAAATTGCCTTTTGCAATAATGGAAAATTGTTTTGCAAAGTACTGTGATCTACAATTCAAATCAGCGACCATCCGAGTCCCAATCAAATAACCAAGCTGCCAAGCCTAAAAATACAGCGCTCATAAGCAACAATACCCAAATATGATGTTGCACAACTACTAAACTAGCGCCTTCATTGCTGACTTTTCTAGCGGCTTGTACGATGTGTGTCAGTGGTAAGTACTCACTGACTTGTTGTAAACCTCGTGGTGCACCTTCTAATGTAAACCAGATTCCGCTTAATCCCATCATCGGCCAAGCCAAAATATTTAATAAGCCACCGGTTAATTCTTCGCTTCTTGTTCTAGCTGCTATCAATAAACTAAAACTAGTCATACAAAATGCCCCGGCGAAAAATACAACAAATAGATGCCAAAACTTACCAAACATTAAGGTATCGAATATGAAATGTGTGCCTAAATAAATCACAGTACTTGAGAACATCACCACTAATAAACGTGAACATAAATGCGCTAAAATGAATTCTCCCGCGCGTATTGGTGTGGCCCTAAATCGTTTTAATACGCCATTTTTGCGGTATCGAACGATGGCGTATCCGACCCCAAATAAACAGGAATACATAATACTCATGGCAATAATACCCGGCAAAACCCAATCAATGTAACGGATATAAGTGCCTTCAACACTCGTGCGATTGTATTGACTGTCATCGGCTAATAATAAACGCTCGACTATATAGCCTTTTGGTGAAGTGCGATTAACCCAATAATGGTGTGCATCAATATCAATCAGTAAATCTAATTGATGCCTGCGAATTAAATCTTGTGCATAAGTGTTGTCTTCATAATGAATAAACTTAATGTGTTTTAAACCCATAACATGAGGTTTGTTGATGTACGCATCTTGTTGACTGATGATACCTACTTGATATAAATCACTTTGGGTTTTGAACATAAACGCGAACCCAAAAACTAACAGGAATGGAAACAAAAACGACCACATAAATGAATATCGATCTCGAAAAAACTCTTTGTTTCTAGAAGAAAATACACTGTAAAAACGCTTAAACATCTAGTGAGCTCCCAGTGAGTTTGATAAACAAATCGTCCAAAGTGGGTTGTTGGATATTTATATGGGTAATATTAATGTTGTGTGCCACTAAAAATGAAATAGCTTGAGGCAGATGTTCGGTTTTGAGTTCAACGTGGTTTTTAAACACTTTCCAACCTTGTTTGGTTAATGTTGTAACCCTATCCTCGACATCATCAAGAGGAATATTTAAAGTGGATTGCTTAAAGTGTTTTCGAAGCAAGGTAATAGGCGCGCCTTGTTCGATGATTTTACCCTGATTCATGATCGCAATTTCATCACAAAGTTGATGCGCTTCATCCATATAATGAGTGGTTAAAATGATGGTTTTGCCAAGTTGTTTGATCGATTCCAGTAACGTCCAGAAATCACGTCGTGCATGGGGGTCTAAACCTGTTGTTGGTTCATCTAAAAAAATCACTTCAGGGTCATTTACTAGCGCTAAAGCCAATAATAAACGTTGGCGCTGTCCACCCGATAGTTTCTTAACATTACGTTCTAGAATATCGCTTAACTGGCAAGACTCTATTATGTTTTGAATATCTATTGTATGAGGGTAAAGATCAGAAAACAGCGCCAGGGTTTCTTTTACTTTAATAAAATCAGGTAAAGCCGTGTGTTGAAACGTCATGCCAATGTACTCATTAAGCTTCTTTTTATTTTGCAGCAGAGGGAAATCAACGACACCTGAATCAGCTTTACTAATGCCTTCTAAAATTTCAATACAAGTAGTTTTACCTGCGCCGTTTGGCCCAAGCAAACCAAAACACTGTCCTTTTCTTACATTAAAACTCACGCCATCTACGGCAATTATTTTTTTAAAAGACTTTTTGAGTTGTGATATTTTAATGACAATTTTAGGCTGTTGAGATTCAGGCATAACAATAACGAATAGATAAAAAATCTATTCTAGCAATTATTGAATCAACAAGGGATATCCACAGAGGCAAATTTTTAATAATTGATTAACTATTTTAGACTAATTAGATCCACTCTCATCCGTAAGAACAAATAATCAGCTTAGTTAAACCCTTTGCTGCTCCTCATCATCTAATCTATCGATTTTTTCATCAAACATACGATAGGTACCTTTGCCCGATTCTTTGGCGTGGTATACGGCTACATCGGCTTTTTTCATAATACTTATGTGATTGTCAGTTGAGTAATCACCTTGGGCCACACCTAAGCTTAAACTCACATTATAATCAAAATTCTCAAATTCCATGATACCTGATGTTTTAGCAAGAATATCCTGTGCCACTTTTTCAACGGGTAATGGGTGAATAAAAGAGTCCACAATGACGGTGAATTCATCGCCTCCTAAACGACAAACAACGCCATTTGCTTGAGTAGCGTCCTGCATACGTGATGCAATACGCTGTAATAATAAATCACCTACGTCATGACCTTTAGAATCGTTAACCCATTTAAAGTTATCTAAATCGATGAAAATGACCCCTACTTTTGTGTGATACGCCTGAGAATGTGCAAAACTTCGAGACAGTTGTTCTTTAAACATTCGACGATTAGGTAAGTCAGTTAATGTATCAACGTACGCCATTTCTTCTAACAAACCTTGATCTGTTTCAATTTGGGATAACATTTGGTTAAACCCATCCACTAACTCACCCACTTCATCGTTATAACGTTTAACAGCACGTTGAGAGAAATCACGATTCTCTTTAACATCATTGATGACGTCCTTTAAATTAATAATAGGAGCAGATATTAATTGTAATAAACGATACGCAAGCAAATAAGCCACAATTGCACCAATAGTACCAATCGAACTCATTGTGAAAATAATACTCCAAAAGCGTTTATTTAATTTAGATGTATCAGCGTAAATTACTAATGCTCCACGAACTTGATCGTTATGAATAATGTAACTATGGCCACGTAATACATGTTGATTTTGAAAAGCAACGGAATCAACATTTTCGCGTACGTTACAGTCAAATTTTTGATCGGTAGGTTGTTGTGTTTCTGCCACAATTTTATTTAGCTGAGGGGCATTTTCAAATTCGGTAAATCGGTATAAACATGCATAAATTATATCTCGATCAATTAATAACGAATCTACATTTTGTTGTGCACGATCTGCATCATCAAAGGCAATAGCAGCGGCAGATCGTTTTGAAACCAAAGCGGTTAGTGTTGAATACTTTTCTTTAAATTCAATTTGGCTATTACGCTTATCAACAAAACTAAAGATAATAGATGTCACAGCTAAGGATATAGTTAGCAGGATCGCAGCCGTAGCAACGACCTTTTTTTGTAAACCTAAATTATTAAACGAGTATCTCAAGTGACCTCTTTATTAATCATTATAAATGACAGAAGTTATGAAGCTTTTACTAACTATAGAATGGCTTTATTACTTCACATTAATT
>JALJPK010000068.1:15471-22467 GCA_022968985.1 Pseudomonadales bacterium
CAGCAAGTTAACCACTATTAATTAAGCAAATTGTAGAAGGAATTGAGTCAAAAATGGTAACGTTTCTTTACAATTTGACTATAAAAAATTGTCCTATACTCAATGCAATAGAATGTAACAATCACTGAAACTTATTAATAATAAAGAGACCTAATTTGTCTAGATATATTTTTTTTATTAAGATGCACACTGCTGTGTGTAAGGTGAGCAATTTGATTGCCATTATTTTGTTAATGGTTGTATTACCTGTAAAAGCGGTTGATTTAGTTGGTTTTAAAGCTTACCCAAAATTAGGTGTCACTCAAGACGAGTTAAAACAGGTATTAAAATTTTCGGCTACGCAACAGGGTGTAAAAATAGAAGATATCGCTAGAACACTGACTTTATTTTATCGAGATAAAGGGTTGAGTTTTCATCAAGTTGTCGTTAAAAAAGGAAAGCTAGTCTTAATAGAAGGGGTGCTCAGTGATGTGTCAATTCAAGACCCGAATTGGAGTACGTTAATAAATAAAGCCATTGGTGACTTAAAAGGCAAGGTTGTATTTGAGCCAAGAATTCGTAATGCATTATTAAAATTAAACCTCTGGCCGGGTATTGAGTTATTTTCATTTTATTCAGTGGCGGATAGTTTTGGTGGTGTTAATTTAAATGTCATAGTAAAGGATTCCAAAAAAGCAGACATTAAAGTCAGTATCGATAACTATGGATTAGCTCTTACAGGCAAAAATAGATTGCTGTTAAGTAGCAGTATTTATAATTTTTTAGTAAAACCAAGTCAATTAACATTTAGTGGCCATGTCACGGATGTAACTAATAATTATTCTGTTTCGACCAATCTGATTCAATATAAATCATTAGATCACTTATGGAAATTTAATCTAAGTGCACAACATTTAAGTTTAGATAATGAGAATCAATTATTTGATTTAGAAGGATCAAACTTATCCGCTAAATACGCAATGCAATGGAATTTACAACCCACTGCGTTAAAAAGTAATTCGAAACAAATCTGGTTACGCTTCAGCCAAAACGAATTAAAAAGCGCTATTAATATCTCAAGCTTTAATAAAACAAGCGCTTATTTACAGTTAGGTTCTAGTTATGCAAGTAGTGGAATATCATCAAATAATAAAAATCAATTTAATCTAAATTCACAAGGAGTAGTGGGTTGGACTGTAGAGCAACAAAATGAGGCCCCAAGTGAGGTAATATCAGCGAAAGTGCGATTTAACTTTAATTTACGTCGTGATATAACAAAAGGTTTATACAATAACCAAGATTTGTTATTAGGTATTTCAGGTCAAGTGGGCAGTTTTAATATGCATAGTTCGGAGCGATTTGCTTTAACTGGGCAAACCGGTTTAACACAGTGGGAGCCTTCAAAAGCGAGTACAGAACAAGGATTGATACTTGAAGCGAAGCTGTTCTTGTTACAAAAAAACAAAAATAAACTTACTTACAATTTATTAGTTAATACACAAGCAGGCTTAGGTTACAGTAAACCCTCGCCAGATTCTGAGTTTCTAATTAAATTAGCCGGTGTCACAGTACAATCCAATATTACCTATAATGATATCTCGTTTAAAGCGAGTTATGAGCAACCTATTTATGTGTCAGAAGAGGGTTGGGACAAATCAGCTAATGTATTATTTAAGGTAGGTTATGAAAAACAATTTTAAATTTACCCGGGTAAAAGTGATAGTTGTAGCACTATTAAGTATTAGCAATTTAATTTTTGCTACACCTCAAGGTGGTAATGTATTAGAAGGTAATGCTGTTATTGAACAAAATGGAGAGCTAACCACTATTACACAACATTCAGAGCAAACGTTAATTCAATGGCAAAGTTTTGATGTTGATCAAGCGCAAAAAGTTGAATTCATTCAACCCAATACTAACTCCATTGTTATTAATAATATTGTGGGTGGTCAAGCCAGTTTTATTAATGGTGAAATAACAGCTAATGGTCAGGTTGTATTAATCAATAATCAAGGTTTTGTATTTACCAGTGGTAGTTTTTTACAGGCGGACTCTTTAACTTTGGCTGCGGCTGATCTTTCTCAAGATGATGAGGGTAATTGGTTAATTCAATCAACTGGCGAAAATGCCAAAATTATTAATGCCGGAGTGATCGAAGTTCAAAATGGTCACCTAATATTATTGGCAAATCAGATCGTTAATACAGGTGATATTATTAATCACTTTGGTGATATTAAAATTATTGCCGATCAAGGTGGATTCTATGGTTTGGATCCAAACGGCTTAACTTATTTAGCGTTACCGCAAGAGTTTGTAAATTCACAAGCCACATTAATTGATCAATCAGGTTTAATACAAGCGCAAAACGGTAATGTTGATTTAACTGTTATTAGCCGAAATGACGTTTTGGACGCGATGTTAAATCACTCAGGGAACACTTATGCAGGCAGGCTGTTTTCAGATGAAGGTGAGGCCATTACATTTAATGCGGATAATATAAATATGACGGGTTTATTAAGTACGGATAACGTTTCTCTTAATAGCCGTTATTTACTTCAAATCCAAAATGCCAGTGTAGGAATACAGTCGGCTTCGATTGAATTAAACGCTGAAAATATAACAATTAAAAATAGTTGGTTAGATGCAAGTCATTCAAATAATGCTGGTTCCATTAAAATTGGAGGAATGCATTTAGATGGTAGTGCTCAAGCTAAAACAGTAACGGTAGATGAATATTCTGTTTTTAATGTTTCTTCTACACAAGCGGGTAATGCAGGGGACTCTATTGTTTGGTCAACAAATGGCACCAGTTTTAAAGGCAGTGTATATGCCACGGGTGGAAGTGAATCCGGTGACGGTGGATTTGTTGAAATATCAGCTAA
Organism: Pseudomonadales bacterium; assembly: GCA_022968985.1. Classification (GTDB taxonomy): domain Bacteria; phylum Pseudomonadota; class Gammaproteobacteria; order Pseudomonadales; family Natronospirillaceae; genus Marinicellulosiphila. The sequence continues at coordinate 18,333 of JALJPK010000068.1, forward strand.
ACATAACCTGTATTATGATGGGTTTGTTGATACAACGGCCAGTCAAGGTGATTGGGGTTTGTTGTTATTAGACCCTGATGACATCATAATTTCCGATGGTGCAACAGCAGCAGATGATGCACAAATAGCGGACGGAACAATCAGTGCAATTGATGGAGGACTATCAACTTATACAATTTCAGAGCAAGCCTTAGAGGCGGCTTCGGCAACCAGTAATATCTCTTTATATGCAAATCATTCAATCATTATTAATGACCTATCAGATGACACTCTCTCTTTATCACAAGGGGGTACAGTTAACATTAATGTATCAAATTCTGACAATACTAAAGATAATGGTTCAGCGTACATCATCATGGAAGATAAAAATGACACAATTGAAATAACTGGGAGTGGGGCCTTAAAAATCGAAGCATTTGGTCGTACAACATCCAGTGGTGAAGTGGTTATTGATATAGGTAATATTAATAAAATAGGCACAGGCCAGTTGCTAATTGCCGCGGAACAAATTGATATAGCAGCGGATGATAATGTCGGAGTTATGTCTATTTCCACTGGAGACTTAACCGCGCAAGCAGGCATTATTACAATACGTGGTGTTAATAATGCTTCAAATGTGGGATCACAGGGAATTAATGTCACATTAGGTAATGTTTCATCAACAGGTACAATCGCTATTCAGCTTTCTAGTCATTCTGCAATTGATGTTAACTTACAAAATGTCGTATCAACTAAAACGTCATCTGACGGCTTACAAGCAACATTAGCTTCAGGCTCCGGTATGAGTACTATAAATTTTGCTGCTGATGTAACCACATTTGGGTCAAACATTAATCTTGTGACAGACAATGTTGTTATTTCAAATGATATAATTTTGGATACCATTGGCTCAAATCCAAGCAGTGGTGATCTCAATTTTTCGGGTATAGTTTCTTCATTTGATGCCCAAGGCAATAGTTTAACTTTAAATACTGGAACTTTGCTTAACCTTAATGTGGGCTTCAGCAAATTTACAAATGTGAATGAATTAATAATTGATAGTGATAAAAGTTTAAGTGTTGGGGATACCCATGTTGCTAGCTCATTAAACTTTACTCAAACCCTGTATGACGATATGGAAGTTGCAAGTGACAGTGTTACATTTACCACAACTGATGATATTTTAAGCACAAACTTATCAATTACAAAAGATTTAACACTGCTAGCTGATAATAATAATACTATTGGAGCGTTAACCTTGAGTGGTTTTTCTGCCACAAATGCAAGTTTATCTCTCTCTATAAATAATGCGACTAACTTAATGGGTTTAGATTTAGGCACAGGTGGACTGAATTTAATAGTTGAGGATGAATCATTATCAGTTGGTTTTGGTGGTTCTTTAACAACCGATATTCAATTCTCAGAAGCTCAAATAGATAGTTGGAATTTAACGTCAGTGACTTCAACTAATGCTGAATCTTATGTAGTTCAGGATCTAACAACTACACATAATTTCTTTTTAGGTGATGGCACCCAAACAATTCGTTTAGGTGGTGTAACTAATACTTTTGCTAGTGTCGAAGTTGATGCAATACAGTCTATTATCAATTCAGATGTCATCACAACATCAGGTAATATTAATGTTACTTCGGCTGACGCAATTAATTTAAATGCCAATTTAACCTCTGCTGATAGTATCACTCTAACAACAGGCACTCGGGTTAACTTAGGTGATGATGTGAATATTGCGGCGACTAATGCAATAACAACTCTTGCAATGGGTTCAGACAGTGCCAATACATTAAATATTACTGCAGGGGGAGACTCTGCATTTGGAATAATCAACATACCTGGTGCCGATTTAAATATTAATTTCGATGAAAATGGGGTCGGTAATAATACATTAACCTTAAATTCGTTGATAATAGCTGACAATGTTGTGATAGAAAGTCATGGTTTAGTTGGCTCAACGGCGAATGATTCAATTGTTCTAAACGGTGAGGTGACAGCCACGAGTTTTGATCTCATCAAATTTACAGACATAGAATTAAATGCTGATTTAAATATTTCTGATGGTATCGACTTTACCTCTAGTAATTTATTAGTGGAATCGGACCTCCAAATAAGCGCTCAAACAATTGATTTGGCCACAGTGAATTCAAGTAATGATTCAAATCTGGTTTTATCTTCCTTAGGAGCGGTGAGCTTAAATACGATTAATCTAGGTTTGGGTGATTTAAATATTGATACCGACTCAGCGGGTTTGCTTATTTCGAATGTGAATTTTCTTGGGCAAGTGGATGTGAATGATCTAAATATAACAACTCACAATGACACTTCGAATATTGCTGATGATTTCATAGCATTTAATGAAGCAGTGAATGTGTTAAATATCGATATTTTGGGTTTCAAAGAAACAAAATTATTCGTTAATCTAAACGCGACTAATAACATTGATACAAATAATACATTAATAAAATTAATGAGCAATGTTGAGCTTAATGCAGTACAAATTAATCTGGCTGATGTTCTATCACTAAATGATGCCAGCTTAATTGTTAACGTAGACGAGTCATTAAATACAATGGGCATGAATCTTGGTAATGGTAATTTAACAATACACTTAGATAATAATGCCACCGTTGTTAGTCAGGTAAACATTGCAGGTAATATTATTGCTAACGATATTATTATTGATGCTCAAAATGCAGTGAACAGCACACTAGATGATCAGCTGACTATTGGCGGAACAATTGATGCGAGCAATATACAATTTAATGGTTTTGCAAATATAACCATAAATGCAGATATGACGTTATCTGGTGATTTAGATATAGATGGTCTAGAGGCATCAATCGCAGCACAAATATCGGCCGTTGAATTTAATTATATAAGCCAAGATGGTAGTGAGTTAATAGTGATCGCTGATTCATCGATTACTGTGAATAATTATACAAATAATACTGGAGTTAGAGGTTCAGGAGATTTTGAATTAAATATATTAAATCCTTCAGCTAACGTTAACCTTAATAATATTATACTGACTAACAGTGATTTCACATTAGATATACGCAATATATCGAATGTAACATTGGATCAGTTGGGTGCTGATAATATTAATATTACTAATAATGGTACGGCGGATTTATCAATGGGTGAAGTTGTTGCTGGTAGTGTTTTAGATATCGATGGTTTTAATGACATTAGCTTTAATAACAATTTAATATTAGCGAATTTAGATTTAAATATAGTGAATGATATTATCCAAACAGATGGTACAAGTATTGAAATTGAAGGTGGTTTACTTGATATCAATGCGGGTGGTGATATATATGTAACTGCAATTAAATCAAATAACGTAGACGATAATACAGTGACTATAACAGCAGGTGGTAACCTAATAGATGTTAATGATTCACAAACAGACTTTATCGTAGATCATAACGAAGTATTAAATATTACAGCTGGCATCACGTTAGACGAATTTGAAGTGAGTTATGACACAGGAGATCCTGACCCAGTTGATCCTGACCCAGTTGATCCTGACCCAGTTGATCCTGACCCAGTTGATCCTGTAATTATAGATGAAATAGATGTTATTCAAGATCAAGTTGAAGATGTGCTAAGTCAACCAGAAGAAGATAGTGATAACACTGAAGAAGCCGTTGAAGAAACAAATGAATCTAGAGTGACTAAACAAGAAAAGTCGCTAGATGCTCAATTTGAACAATGTGATGAACAAGACAAAAATTGTGAAAAACAAAATGCAGTTAAATCATTTTTAGGTCGCCTATTAATTGGCGGGGAGTTACCAGAATAATGAAGCGTATATTATTAACATTAAGTTTATTGAGTTGTGTATTTATTTCGTCGGCAGCCGATTCTGTTGATGAAAGAATGAAAGCGATGTTTATTTACAATTTCTCAAATTTTGTGCAATGGCCAAACTCTGCTTTTGTTAATAAAACATCTAATCTAAAAATTTGTTTATACGGTAATGTCCCTTTTGCTAAAGACATGAAATTCTTTGATGGAGTACCTGTGCGTAATAGAAAACTCCAGTTCATTATGACCAACAATAGAAAAGATATAGAGTCAGGTTGCCATATTCTGTATGTGGGTATTGATCAAAAAAAGAACATAAATTCGTTCTTCA
>JALJPK010000069.1 GCA_022968985.1 Pseudomonadales bacterium
ATAAAGCTCTGCAATTTTATTTAGTGGCCCTGAAATAACACCACTTACAAATGAATCTAACTTGTCACTGACTAAAAGATTAATTGCAGCTTTTAGGAACCCTTTGACTAAGGGTGACACATGTTTTTTATATAAATTAACAATACCGGTTAAATTAGCACGATACGTTTTCCATGGGGTTTTGAATGAGGGTAATTTACTTTGTAAGTATCTAGCGGCGTCGGCAACTTTGTTTTCAATTAATGTCACCCCACCAATAACAACTGCTTCTAACGAGTCCTGGATAATGGAATCAAAGTCTCGACTAAATAGTTCTTCAACTTTATCTAAATCATCGACTAAAACCGGATCTAAGCTATTTACATACCCTTTTAAGCCGTTACCTATTTTTTCAGCAGCGACAGCTAATAATCCGGTTATTTGATCAGTAATTCTTAATAATTTATCAACAAAACCCTCAACAGCCCTGTTTAAATTGATGCCTAAGAATCCTGCGATTGTTTTAACTACTTTCCATAATGGATGGCTAAATACAGCATCTTTAAACCCGTTTACAACATTATTTTTGATAGAGTTAACAAAACTTACAAAACCCTTAACGGCGTCAACCATTGCATCAATACCGTTAACAACTTCTGCTTGAAGTTCTCTCAATAACTCAGTGAATTCCCCATTTTCACCAAATAATTTTTGTGTGACATCCGAATACTCTTTGTATAACACCATGTTACCTTGGTGATCATATTCCCAAGCTGAATATTCCCATAGATCCCAGTTTGCAAAGGAGACATAGCCTTCTTCGTTATACTCTAGGTATTTCGAAATGGTGCTATCGCCATCTATTTTGGTAGTAGATGCATATTGACCGTTTGAATAGTAGGTATAAGCTACTAGAATCGATTCAGGTGAAAAAACACTGTCCGTTGCGACTTTTTCTAAACGTCCGTATTGATCGTAACCGTAATATTCTTGGCCTATAGCAGTTAAATTTAAGTCTTCAGGTTTATTAACATCGTAATCGGTATCCGAGAAATTTCTTACCGCAACTAAGTTACCTGCTCTATCAAAGTCCCAATTTGATTGTAATCTTGTTGGGTCTAATACTTGAATACTATCGTTATTAGCATTTGAAATTGTTAAATTATAATCACTCGCTACACCGTTATATGATAAAGAGTCCCACTGCACTTGATTACCAAATTCATCGTAACGGTAATACATCATTTGAAGAACTTTGTGATCTATATCTGATTGAACTAATTCTCCATCTTCAATTGAATATTCTGAATAATCATTAAATAAACGCTCAGTGATTCTTTGACCTTTGATATCATAGGTATAAACAGTATGCACACGGGTAGTGCCATCAAACACACTGGTTAACATGCCTTGATCATCATAGGTTTTATAAATATTTTTGCCTGTATGATCTGGGTCAACAGGGGTTAAACCTGATAAAGCATAAGAGCTATTATCTGTTGTTACAAAATTATTATATTCTTGAACCGTACGGCCAAAACTGTCATAAACGAAGGTAGTAGTGACACCTGAATGTTGATCCGTGACCGTTTCAATACGCCCATATTGATCATATTGCGTCGCTTTTTCTTGATTAATTGCATTAATATCCGTGACTTTACGCCCGAACACATCGTATTCAAAGTCTATGTTTGTCCATTTAGTGGTTTCTGGATTTTGACTTTTAAAAGATAAAAATTGAGATTCTGACAAATATTTAGTTTGCCCATCACCAAATCCATAATCATTAGCAAGGTCTGCGTCACCTGATTCATTAAGTGTCAGAGTCGAAACAATATTGCCTGTCTCATCAAACTTTTGGAATACAACCCCATTTAATGCATAGGCATTTTCTGCTGATTGATTAACACTTAAGAAACTAACCCCACCATTGTTAAACGTAGCAACTCGGTTCCCACGACTGTCCAATGAGAATTGAACATGTTCTTTTAAGCCTTTTACTAATTGAACAATTTGATCGTTTTGGTCATAAACGGTTCTTTGGTTTTGGGTTATTTGGTAAGGGTTTTCAGCGTTATTGTTATTTATTTTTTCAGATTGGTTTACCGTTCGGCCAAATTTATCTACTTGATACGATCTAACTAACTCACCAATTTGCAAATAATTGTCATGAGCCAGACCTTGATATTCCGCTTTTACTCGACCCAAATCATCGTATATTTTAACTAAACCAGAAAGCTCTCCACTAGTTGTTGCTGAGTTTTGCACATCATCTTGCAATGTATTTTTTTCACCGGAAGTGAATAATAAATTCCCATAAATATCATAATAATTTTTAACTGAATTTAAGATAATGCCTAAATTATTACCGCTTGCTTCTGCTCGATACGTCTGAGTTAATACTTTATCAAAATGATTATAAGTGGTTTCTTTTGTAGAATTATCAGCATAAGTTTCTTTGACAACCCGGCCTTTTTCATCATATTGCGTTTGCATAATACTACGAACAGTTTGTGTTTGAGCACTGACTGTTATTGAATCTGTAAATTCACCCGTTCCGTTAATATCAAATTCAGTTAATTGAGATAACTGCGAAATCATTCTTGAATTTGAATCAAAGATTGAAAAGCTATCGATGGACTCTAAACCGTCTGTCCCTATCGATTGAGTATAAATGGCATTACCAAGGGCATCTACTGAGTATTTTTCAGAAGTGCCATCGGGTTTTTGCGTTTCTATTAAACTACCCAGATCATCAAATATTAAGTTTTGAATTTGAATTATTGATTGATCTAAATTATGGCCATAAATTTGAACGGTATTACCACGTGCATCAAACGCAGTTTCAGTAATTAAACCACCGGCATCAATGGTTTTTGTCACTTGATTATTGCCATCAAATTCAGACCACGAGGTATAACTTGTATCATATGCAATTGAAGCGAATTCATGAACACGTTCGCCGACTTGGTTTCCTCTTGCGTCATACAAATAACTAGTAAATATATCGGCATCGGATAATTCATTTAAGCCGCTGTCTCTTTGTCCGATTATTATTTGTTCTTGAGTGACTTTATTTAATGCGTTGTAAGTAAGTTCGGTAACTTTATCTTCAGAGAAACTTGCGCCTACTCTATTTAAAATATATTGAATTTTTTCAAATTTTGTTAAGCCTTGATATTCTACTTGCGAACCACTTAAATTTGTATACTCATCTGTTAACGCGCCATCACCCCATTGTGTTTTTAAATCTGAGTAGGATCCACCAAATTTTGTAAATAAATTTCCTAGTTTTATTTCTTCAATTTTTACCAAGTCCATAATACTGTCTAAATCAACAATGTCATTATTGACTAATTGTTGAACCGTATTATTAGTTGTATAAGCATTTTTATAGGAAACTACATCAGATAAGTAACTGTTTTTATTGGCTGTATTACTATTAGCATTTGTTAATTGTGGAATAGTTTCATTTAGTAACTTATCAAGCTCATCTTGTTTTGTTTGTATTTGATCGACAACGCCTTCTAATTCAATTTTATTTGCTTTGCCTGTCACATAGTTAATTGATTCATCGGCATCTAATAAATCTTTATCTGCAATTTTCCCATCGATAATAACTTGTTCAGCTTCTGTTATATCCGTATCTTCTTGTAGTGTTTGGATTTCTAACTCTAAAGCAATATAATCATCAATTAACGTTCCGTTTGCTTCAATATACGTTTCTAATTCATTATATCTTGCTGTTTTTAAATCGCTAATTTCACCAGGAATTGCCTCACTACGTGCAGTGTTAATCACTAAGTCGTCAAAGGCTTGGTGTAATGTTCTATATTCTGCATTCAAAGATAATATTTTTTGAATAAACGCATCATTTACATCATATTCAACGGTAGAACCATCTCCTGTTAAACCATTAATTTGCGAATATAAATTATCACGAGTTAGTATTGAATTTTCTAATGTAGTTTGAGCTAATGATAATTTTTCATTTTTTTGCTCTAACTCTGCTTGTTTTTCACTTAATAAATTAAATGCAACATTATATTCATTATAGGCCAGTGCATAATCATCACCAGTAATCTGCCCATCACCCGTTAAATCATAACGATTAAAATCTTCTTGTGTAATTGTAGAATTATCAATATTTGAATCTGAATTTAAAAATGCAAAATCAAAAATTTGGCCTTCAGAACCATCTGAAGTAGGCATACTATTTAGTACATTACTGATGCCACTAAACATCTCGTTTTTAGTATTAAATATTTCTTCTAGCCCAGAAATTTCACCGCCATTACCCTCTAATGCTAAGATCTCTACAGGTAATAATTTGATTTGTTCTCTTGCTGTATCGATTTGTTCATAGGCTTGGTTTTGATTGTCGTATAATGCAATTAAATCACTACCAGTGATTTTGGCTATATTTAAATCAATATCTGTAATACTGATTTCTCGATCCAATTCCTTCATAAATTCTTCAATTTGAGGAATGGTCATATTGGCAATTTTATTACGATACAAAGCAATAAATTGATCGACATCTAATTCAACTTCACCTGAATTGGCATTTGAAATAATACTGGCTATTTCAAGGGCAGTAAAATCTGTGATTGGTGTTTCGATCTCACCAGTACCAGCAGAGGTTTCTGAATCAATCTCAATTGGTATATTTGGGTCAATGAACCCTTCACTAACAAAATCACTTAATTTAATAAGGTTAGAATTCGCGTCCCATTGATGCTGAATCACTCGATCGCCATTCAGAATTAAAATGACACGGTTGGCTTCGTCATAAAATTTATATTCCGTGATTTGCTTCAGATCCTTATCAGGGTCTGTTGGGTCGAACGCTTCACCTCTTGTTACTTTTGTTTCGTTACCACTTTCATCGTATTCAAATAAAGCCACATATTGTGCATTAACATCTTTTAGCACTTCAACTGAATAATTTGAAGTGTTACCTATTTGTGTTTCTGTAACCGACCAAGTTTCAGCTGTTGAAATTCGTTCTTCAATTAGACGATTAGCTGAATCATAACGTTTATCAATTTGCTCGCTTTGCCCAGTTATTACTAGTCGACCATCAATTAATTCTGGATCTGTAATATCACCAGTATATTTTTGGGCAAATAATTGTTGTTTAACTACATTATCTTGAGAGTCATAATAAAATTGTGTAACAAAACCTTCTTGATCCAATTGTGAAACAACACGATTATTGATGTCATACAATTGATAGACCGAATTTAACGCTTTATCGGTTACTGAGGTTTGGTTATCCCATATGTCGTATGTGAAACGTTCAGTTAAAAGCGCATTTTCTTCATGCTCGATTGTAATTGCACCGTTTAATAATTCTTTTGCTGTGTCTTCATTTACTTCTACTAATACACCATTATCATCCACATACAAAGTTGACACTGTAGTTTGTGGATGTCTCATAACTAATAAATTATCACGACTATCATATTCAAAATGAGTCGTTAATTGATCTACTGAGTTGGCTTCATTTGTAACTGGATCTATATTAGAACTTACAGATTGTGGAACAGCATTAATTTCATTGGCTTGAATATTATGCATGCTTTCATTTTGGAATCCGTTAAATAAATGCTCAACTGTTTTATTATTAAATCCATCGTATTCATAAGTAGTTAACACATTATTAGCATCTAACATGGCTGTCATTCTGCCATTTGCGTCATACCAATTTGTTATTTTAAATCCACTTGGATCGATGGTTTGAATCTCATTACCCAAGGCATCATATGTATGTATAATTTCTAAATCAGTTTTTGGAACTGAAGTTTCTTCACCTGCATCGTTAAATGTTGAAATCGATACTGTGGGTAAAGATTCACGAGTTAATAATCCATTTCCATTGTATTCATAACCATAAACATTAGCGTTAGGATCAATTTTAGTCGATAAATTACCAGCATTGTCATAGGTATAAGATATATCAATTATTTGAGTGGCTATTTCTACCACACTCCAATAATCCACATCATTTAGTTGGACTTTCTCTATTTCAATTGTTTGGCCAGAATCTACATTAGTTAAAGTGACAAGATCATAGTCGTCTTTATATAAATCGATTTGATTTAAAGTCCAAGATTCACCATTTGGATTGTCTTCTGACGGGCTAGCAAAACTGCTTGCTGGTCCTACAAATTGATATTCAACTTCATCACGCCCATCTAAACCATCATTTTGCGCAATGGTGACATACTGACGTTCTAATTGAATAGAACCATCCGCATAGTAAGAATAAGTAATTAAATTACCCGAGCCTTCGGTATGTGTGATGCCATTGTCATTTGATGTGATAACAGCGGCACTAAAGTAACCTACTTTATTACCTGCATTATCGTATTTGTATGCTTGACCTAAATTTAAACCGTCAAGATCAAAAGATGAAGCAATTTCTCTATTGCCTTTATCGTAAGCATAATGCGTCGTTTTAATCGGGTTTAACTCTTGTGCATCGCCTTTAATTTCGATAGTTTCAATTAATTTATTATTGAAAATATCATATACATAAGTACTGATTATTCCTTCAGAATAGAGTTTCTCACCATCTACTACAATTGACGATTGTGTTGCTTGATAATCGGCTGTTAACTCTAATCGTCCGATACTGTCATAAATATAATCCATACTTCTGACATCTGATATTCCAGCAGAATTTCTTAATTCAGATTCTGAAATTAAATTACCTTGAGAATCATATTCTTTCACTTTTGTAAAAGTTGTAGTATCAAATAGTCCTGAGCTGATTTGGATAGTTTGGTAATTATTGTCTTGGCGATCAAATAAGTTATCAGTTACTTTTTTAACTGTCATTGAATCATGATCAAATACTACCGTATTTGCTTCTAAAGCATTTTGCTCACTATTCCATTTTAACTCACCGGCTGCTGCTGCAATAAGAATTGCATCTTTAATATCTGAATTTTTAATAACGCTATCTGATTCAAAATCATAAATAAGCATATCGCTCATATGTTCTGACTTAACGATATTGCCTACACTGTCATATTGGTAGATATATAAAGAATTGATTGGATCAATTGTTGCTGCTACTTGATTTGATTGATTGTAAATTAAATAAGTAATCGCCCCTTCTTTTTCAATCTTTGTATTGTTACTAAATGAATCATATTCAAAGTTAGTTTCAATTCCTTCGCCATCAATTTCTAATACTTTTCTATTAAGTGAATCATACTCAAAAGACACAACTTGAGATTGGCCTTCTGGCATTACACCTGCATTATTAAACCAAACACCTTTAATAGATTTTTCTACATTACCAAATGCATCATATACGGTATGCATTTCAATGTTATCAACTACATTACCCTGTGCATCTTCACCCATAACTATGATGGTTGATGTTTCAAGTCCACGATCATTATAAAAATAATTTGTGACATTTTTCAGTGCACCTTCATCTTCATATTCATCTGAATATATATCCACACCAATTGCAGGAATGTCCCCTGATCTTAAAATGGTTTTTACATCTAGCTGACCTAAAGAGTTATACGAATTTAAAATATAACTGCCTGAAGTGGAGCGTTCCTCTTTTATACGGCCAGTTGCATCATAAGTAACAGAATCAACATGCACTGTTTCAATATCACGATCTCTACTTTTTTGACCATCTAAAATATCAACTAAAATACCTTCAATGACTTCAACTCTATTACCCATCGCATCATAATAATATTCAGTTACTACTTCAGTTGTACCTGATAAATCATCCAAGCTGCTTGTTATGAAATTGCTCATGCTTGTCATTTGACCAATTTCATCATATGTAAATTGTAGTATTACTTCCTTTTCTTTCGCTATTTTAGCTGGAACCGAACCTTCATATGTACCCGAAATAACTTGAGTTTGATTGCCCATCCAATCGTATTGGATATTTGTAACAAATAATTCTGGGTCTATTATTTTATTTTTATTTCCTCTTAAATCGTACTCATATGTTGTAACACGCTCATCATCAATAATATTTGAGGTTAAAGCGTCGTCAATGAGAATTTCTTCAGAGTCTCCAGTTCGTGTTGATAATATTCTACCTAGTTCATCGTATGTATTTACTTGTTTGATATTGCCAGCCGTTAATTTTATTTCTAATTGACCCAGCTCATTGTAATAACTTCTAGTAAATTGATTATTATCATTTATTTGTATACTTTCTTTAATAGAATGACGTGTTTCTTTTACGACATTTCCCATCCAATCATAATCGAATGTTGTAATATAATTTTCAGCATCTTTTTGGTATACAACTCGCCCTAATTCATCATATCGATAACTAGTTTCCTGTTTTTTATCTTCTAATTGTTCGCCTTCAATTTTAGAAAGTGTGTTACCAGAATTATCATAAGTATATGATGTGATTAATTGGGAGCCTGATTCATATTGAATTTGTTGAGACATTCTATTATTAAGGTCATATCGATATTCAACAATAACCTGGTTATCTACTTGCGAGCCTAAAATATCTCTGGTTTTATTACCTGCAAAGTCATATTTAAATGTTTGGATCGTAGACTCTTCACCAAACCCTTTAACTTCACTTTCTAATCTACCAGCTAAATCATATCTATAATGAGTAATAAATCCGTCTCTAATATTAGCTACAGTGATTTCACCAAATTCTTGTTTAGAATTTTCAATATCATCATACTTACCAGTGATTGTGTTTTCTAATTGACCTAAACTGTTAAAGTTATTAACAGTGTAATTGACATCATCATTTCCTTTTGAATCCGTTACCTCAACTTTAATATTTGTAACCTGTCCACGGCCATTATATTCACTTAAAGTTACTCTGCCTGCGATAAATTCATTTTCAGCATTAAGTTTGTAATCATCATACTGCTCTATAACTTGGTTTAAAGCATTGTATATATAATGAGTTCTTACTTGATCGTCTGTTTGGAAAGCAATATATGAATCTGTTTGACGATTTTGATCATCGTAAACATTAAACGAAGTTACTTCGTTTAATGTGCCAACAGCAATCGTTTGAGTGATGATATTACTTGAACCATCATAAGTAGTTTCATTTCTTATCTGTTGATTATTACCATAATGAGAAATCATGGCGCTCTGTCGATTTAAGTCATCAAATTCAAATTCTTTTCTGGTAAAAATTGTAGACTCATCTATTAATCCTTCTACATCAGATTGAGTATAATCAGTACTGTCATTCAATCCAGTTAAAGGTTGTTGTGCTGTCAGCACATCGGTCATATTACCTTGACTGTCATACACATTTCGAGTGACATAACCTTCAGGTGAAACATTTAAAACATTACGATTTAATTCATCATAAAATTTAAGTGTCTTCGCTTCTTCTTGATTTTCTAATGTACTATCTTGTGTCATTACCCAAGTGGATTCACTGATGACATTACCAATATCATCGTATTGATACCCGGCTTTATCGATCCAAATATAAGGATTATCTGTATCTTCTGTATCCGGATTTTTCAGACGATATTGTTCTAGGGTAACTCGATTTTCATTGTTGTATTCAAATTTTGTTTGTTGAATATAGCCACTTTTTTGAATTCCTTGGGAACTATGTGTGCCGCCTTGTACTTTTATTAGTTCAACATTGCCAAATTCATCGTAATTATATTCTGTGACAGATAATACTGTAGAGCTTGTACTTAATTCTAAGTACTGTATTTCTTCAAATATTCTACCTGCCGTATCATAATTGTATTTAGTTCTTTGTTCTGAAAATTCATTTTGACCATCTGTATTTATTACGGATTTATCTTGTAATAATCCAGATACAAAATATGTAAATTCTGTCTTAATTCCATTTTCTATTTGTGAAACTAATTTACCACTTGTACCATATTCATAACTAGAACTTGCTTTTCCATTACCGTTAATAGTTGTCGCTAATTGATCATTTGAATGATAAGTAAATAAGTTAATTATATTATCTTGTTCATTGTTTTCATTTTGGTGGATATAGGTTTCTTGTATCTTTCTGCCACGGCTATCATATTCATATTCTAATTCAGATACATGAATTTTATTTTGAATATCTGTTGCCGCCGCCTCATCAAGTAGATCTATATCTAATAAATAATCACCCGATCTTTGTGTTTCAATTTGATTTTGCCAGTTATAGTTCATAACCGAGCCAAAACCTAAATTATCGATTACTTTTGTACGGTTGCCTCGAAGGTCATATTCAAATGCTTGGATTTGAACTTGATCTTCTTTTGTTATTAGGTTTTCATTTTCATCTAATTGTACATTTCCATTTGAATCTAATTCAGCAATTAAACCAGCCGTTTCAATATTCAATAAACGCCCTAACACATCATACTCATGAGTAGTTTGATATTTATTAGAAATTGTCTCAACTTTTAAACGTGATCCATCATCGAATGTTCTTTGTGTAATTTGGTTATTGGCATTGGTTTCTAAAATAACATTATTGAATACATCGTATTGATAGCTGGTTGTATTATTTGATGCATTAGTATGTACCGATAAACGTCCGGCTTTATCGTAAATAAACGATTCAATTAGGCGTGACTCTTCATCAGTTACATTTGCTGGTGTATTGCCTACTAATTTTCTTGAAACGTTTCCTGATGAATCGTATTCAAATTGAGTAACTACAACATCATCACCTGAACCATTTATTATTTGTGACTGTCTACCGTCTAAATCATAAAGATAATTTTCAACAATATTCCCTGAAGTTTTCGTAATGACATTTCCAAGAGAGTCATAAACAAAATTTGAAATTTGTTGTGATTCATCATCACCTTTTTCTTCAACAACCACACGACCATCTGCATCACGTGTATACGTCATTATTTCAATTACATTTGATAATTCCAAAACACCATCAGTAAGAATGAACTCACCTTTTTGCATTGTGTTTACTAAATTATCTTCACCGTAGTTATAAGTAACACCAATATCTTTAAATACAGGATCGCCATTAGCTGATCTATATTCAACGTTTATTGAAATTTCATTTATGACATTGCCGTTATCGTCATAATCAAAATGCGTAACGCCAGACTGCGCTTCTACACCATTTACTATTTTAACGTCATCAAATCGATTTATTGTTTGACCAAGTGAATCGAGTTCAAAACGTGTCGTTATTGCATCTGTATCATCAAGAACAGTTTCCCCTGCTAATTTCGAAACAACACCATCAACACTTTCTACACCTATTGCAATGGTTTGCCCGGTTAATCGACCTGCATTATCAAAATCAAACGTACTAATTCTTTCTAAAACAGTTCCAGATGCATCTCGTTGAACAACCATGTCTGAATGCAAATTATATTCATATGCAGTAGTTTTGATTGGATCAGTCATTAATGTTAAACGACCACCAGAGTCATACTCGTAGTTGCTTGCAATGACATCTTCAATCGAAATTGGTGTTGGTGCAGTTGAGTAATCACTAATCGTAGTTAAATCAATTTTATCTTTATATTGGAAAGAATCCGTTACTTGTCCAAATTCATTAAATAATTGAGCCTGTAAATATCCTTCAGCACTTAAAGTAAACGTGTTCTGATCTAATTTGTTATACCAGAACCTTTGAGTAGCTTGACTTTCGCCATTATCAGTTATAACACCATATTCATCTTTAATAATTGCGTGTGTTTTAACATTTGAATTAATGGCAATTTGACGGTTTAAATCATCATATTCAAAGTCAATTACATTACCTTCTGCAGAAATAATTTGTGTTTGTCGATTTAGTAAATCAAATTCAAATTGTGTGTGCCTTTGAGTATATAAACCTTCTGCAACATTTTCCGGTAGATTATATCCTGTGTATTGATCGTTTAAATTACCTACTGCGTCATATTCATAATGCGTAACATTATCAATAGTAAATAAACCACTATCATCCAATAATTTTTGAGCCGCTATCATATCAGTACGGCGATTATCTAAATCGTATCGATATTCAATCGTTTTTGTCTCTTCTGTATTAACAGCTTCAAAAGATTCAGTTTGACTAATTAAATTATCAACACCATCGTATATATATTGTGTTTTGTTCCCGTTACCATCAATCATTAATTCTAAACGATTATCTGAATCGTATGAATAGTTGACTGTTCGTGTCTCAATTGTCCCTACCGCATTTGTTGATGATACTTTATTACCTAACGCACCATAGCCATGTTTGTCATGGCGTATTACTGCCTCAACTAATTCTCCATCAATTGTTTGTGCATTTACTAAAGTTGTAAACTGATCCGTTAAACGATTATTTGCGTCGTAATCAAAAGTGACTGTACGCGCATTTTGATTAGCTGTGTATGTATCACCTGTAATGGATATAACACCAGAGACTGCTAAAAGAACATTACCTGCAGCATCATACTGTTGGTATGTGTCTAGTTGTTCAGTGTCGTTTAATTTCACTGTTGTCATTTTTAAACGATTATTGTCGTAATATATATAATCGGTAATACGTGAATTTTCTAATTCAATTGGATTACCATTAACGTCTGTTTTATAAGCCTCTATTTTTTGAGAGATTTGTCCTACATCCGTTAATACAAAATGTGTGCGCACTTCGTCAGTGGTGCCATATGCTTGGTATTGATCCGTTAATCGATTAATTGCATCGTATACAAAATGTGTTTTACGCTTTTCAGGTAATCCTTTTGCTTCGATGATATCTGTACGATTACCTAAATCATCATATTTATATTTTGTTTGAATACCGTTTGGTGAAGTTTCTAGTGTTACTTGATTTCTATGATTGTATTCAAACTGTGTATGTCTGATTTCATTTTCAAAACCTGCTAAGTCTTGTCCTACAAACTCAATAACACCGTTTTCAACTTTGGCGTTGCCATCAACATCAAGTTCAACTTTTGCACCGTAAATATAAGTGTCTGTTACATTACTTAATGCATCATAAACTGTTTGAGTGATATAACCTTCAGCAGAAATCGTATATTCAGGGCGATTTAATACATCGTAAATAGTTTGTGTTCTTTGTTGAGCTTGACCTTCAATTGATTCTAATTGCGTTAAAATATTTGATGCAAGTAACGTACGTGTAGTTAATGGTTTTTCAAACTGGCTTGATGCAATGACATTACCAACTGCATCATACTCAACTTTTTTAAGGCCTAATTCACCATCAATTTGATAAGTTAAACGACCCAAATTATCGTAGATAAAGCTGTTTTCAGATTTTATTTCGACACCTGATAAATCATCAGGAATCCATTGATCAAATTTAGTTGAAGCGTCCTCAACAATTTTAGGGATTTTTGCAATTATAGGTTTATAAGTAATTTGTGTTTCAATTTTACCAGCTGCGGTATAACTAAACTCAGTTACATATCCTTCGCCGTCTACCTGATATTTAATTTCATTGGCTTGGTTAAATATTGATGTTTGTTGTACTACCCCACCGACTATTACTTGAACACGATTACCTGATTCATCGTATTTATATTCAGTGATATTATTTTCGGCATCGGTAATAGTTGATACACGATTTAAAGCATCATAACTATATTTAGTAATATGGTTTAAAGCATCTTCTTGCTCGACCATATTATTATTTTCATCATAACGATACGTAGTGACAAAACCCATTGCATCTGTTTTAGATTTCACCAATCCATCATCATAATAATTAATGGTTTGCGCTAATGTGTCTACGCCTTCAATGGTGTTAAATATTTGACTTTGACGACCTAATTTGTCGTAAGTAATACGAATGGTTTCGGGTTTTGACTTGGTGGTTTCAGCCGTTGCAGTGGTCGTTAATACGCTGCCTGTTAAATCGTAGAGGAATGTTGTTTTGTTGCCATTTGCATCAATTATTGTTAAGTTTTTCTGCAAATTATCTGCATCAAAATCAGCAAATTGAGTCTCTTTATTATCTGCATCCGTTACTTTTGTAATACGACTTAAACCATCATAAGTCCAAACTGTTTCATTGCCATTTTGATCAATTGTAGATAATTTATTACCTAAAATATCGTAGCTATGTTTAATTATTTCATTGTTTTCATCTACGACTTTAATTAATTGGCCAACTGCATCATAAATAAAATTGGTTATTACTTCATCGTTACTTTCACTAGCTATTACCGCTTGAGTTTGGCGACCAAAATCATCATAAACCATTTTAGAGACACGTATTTCACCGTCTACTAATTGACTTGTTTGGGCCACTCTATTTTGTAGATCGTATTCAAATTCAACATTATTACCACGTGCATCTTGAACAATTAATTGATTGCCAACTGGGTCATATTCAAATTTTGTTTCTTGAGTTAAAGCATCAATTACACGAATTACACGATCACGAGCATCAAAAATTGTTTGAGTGGCTGCGCCTCGGCCATCTGTTACTTTCCACTTTCTGCCAAATTCGTCATATTCAATATGAGTATTATGATCTTGTTCATTAAAAACATCTGTAATACGGTTTAAATTGTCATACTCAACTCGAGTACTTATTTCCATATTTTGCAATACACCATTTACATTTAAATATTCTACCCCTTCATTTTTAATTGTGCCTAATAAATTATTAAAGCTGTCATATTCATTTCTAGTAGTAAGTGGGTAATTGTTATCATGTTCGTTATCAGGTTGATTAACTTTATCTATTTTAATAAATTTTGTTTGTGTGTCTAGTCGATTCATTGAGTCGTAAGTTGACACAACTTTGTTTTTGTCATTAGCACTGAATTGTTCGTTGATAGCGTTACCATTGCCATCAAATGTACGAGTCACTTTACCCCAATCTTCGTTTTGTTCAATTTCAATACGACCCAATGCATCGTAATCAAAAGAGGTCATTTTTGTATCACCAAACGCATCTCCATTAGCTTTTGCGCCTTGGGTTTGTTTGATCATCTGGGCTAATTTATTGTATTTAAACGCAGTGGTATAATTGGCTCTTATATCAATTAGCTTGTTTGCATCAAGCTCTAGTGCATTTTCTTCAAACCCTAATTCCATTCTTTTTAGCTGGTACATTTCCTCATTTGAATACATCATCTTGTGCCCTAACGCACTGACTTGCTCAATGAGATTCCCAAATTCGTTATATCGATAACGAGTCACTTCTGACTCACTATTATCTACACCATCTATTAATTCGCCTTCCTCAGAAATCAGCTTCCAATAAGGGTTGTTCCCATTTAGATTCGGCTCTTCATTGATTGACGAAGACTCACTTCTCCAGATACTACCGTTATAAACTACTTGTTCATGTACATCATTTAGATAGGATTTTGTGCTGTCCCATTGTGCTGGAAGGTCTGACTCTACAAAGGCGCCATCTTCAAGTTTAAAGATCGGGTTTCCAGACTCATCATGATTAAATTTAACATTTAACTTAACTTCAGTTTGTCTATTTAAGTCATCATATTTAAATTGGGTATACACCCAGTTCTGGGTAGTAATATCACCCACAACCGTATCTTCTAAATGCTTAGCGCGCATTAATATTTGGTTGTTATTGCTGTCATAATAAAATTCCGTGTTTGTGCCATTTTCATCTCTCACGGTTAACTGATTATTATTTGCATCATAAGTGTAAGCACGGCTAGCCTGTTGTAGACCACCACTTATTACGTTTTCTGTTTCTGGTAAAATTTCTGTGACAACACGATTTTTTAAATCATAAACAAATTCAGTTTTTATCTCTCCACCTTGATTACCAATTAAGGTTTGAGTTGTCATATTTCCTACTTCATCGTAGGTAAATTGTGTTTTGATACCTTCAGCATTTGTTTGGGTAACTAATTGATTTTCTTCGTCGTAAATGAATTGTGTAATCTGTATTTTATTTTCTTTTTCGGTCCCTATTAATTGGGTACCTGACATTATTTTAACTTGATTACCGTTGTCGTCATATTGAATTTGAGTTTCATGGCCTTCAGCATTAATTGACTTAACTAATAATCCTTCTTCATCATAAATTAAACGTGTGACGTAATCTCGGTTATCATTTATCCAAATTTGACGACCTTCACCATCATATCCATAAGTTGTTTCATATCTTACCTGACTATTATTTTCACCTTTTACTAACGCTGAAATCACTTTTACTAATCGATTTGCAATATCGTATTCATAATTAGTTGTATGACCTTCGGCATTAGTCATTGATTTTACATTACCATACACATCATAGGTATATGATGAAACACGATCGGTTTCAGCACTGGTATTGGCTATTTGAGTTTCTGACATTAAGCGATTATTTGTATCAAATAATCTACGTACTTCATTTCCAGCGGTATCAGTAGTGGCTAAGGCATTACCTACAGCATCGTAAACGTAAGTAGTTATATTGCCTTTTGTATCTTCTAAACTCACTAAACGATGATCTGCATCGTAGTTCATAGTGGTTTCACCACCATTACCATCTGTGGTGGTTCTTAAATTTCCGTAAACATCATATACAAATAAAGTGGTGCTGCTTTCTTCAGAATCAAGCGCTTGTTTGATGCTTTCAACTTGTCCCAAATCATCGTAAGTATATTGTGTGATTTGCTCAACCAATACACCTTCTGAATTTGTAACTTTTTTGATCTCTTGTTTTATTTGACCTATATCTCCGCCAGTTTCACCTTCAGAGTAATATTTGTAGTCCGTTCGATCACCACCGGCTGTGCTTGTGTAATCTAATAATTGAGAATCATCGGTTTTATAAGTAAACGTGGTGGTATAAAAAGCTAATATTGTCTCAACTTGATCTTCACTTAAGTCATCGACTATTGTAATTGGCAAAGGCTCTGAAGAGATAAAACCTGGATTGGAATTAAGACTCTTGCGTAACTCTTTATAATATGAATCATTTGACGTTGTTAATGCGTGCCCAACAGCTGATGTTTGTGTTTCAATTTTATTAAAATCTGTGTAGGTATAAGTAGTGACACTACCATCATTGTCTGTAAATTTTTCTAAATTACCTTTAAGGTCATACTCATAATCACTTGTATATAGGGCTGTTAATTCTTCAGTAAGAGCCTGTTTTTCTGTTTCAGTTAAACTTGATAATAATACATCACTAAAACCAAGTTCAGCTCGTAATGCACGCATTTCAGAGGTATCAGAACGAGTTATTGCCCAGCCTTGACTGTCTAGTTTTGATTTTAAGTTATCGTTACTGTCGTAAGTATAAACAGTGTGATAGCCGTTTTGATCCACTACTTCTACAATATTGCCATTTGTATCTGTCGCGTAAATCATACTGTGAGTAGCCAATATACGCTCTTTACCTAACTCTTGAGACTCTAGTGCATCACCGACTATATTTTGGTCATATTGCGTATAATACCCATTAGCACTTCTCCAATCTTTATACTCTTGATCGTTTGATGTTGCTCTTTTATTTCCTAACGCATCAATCACTTGTGTACGTGCATTTTCAGTACCCGTCACCCAACTTAAAGATGAAAAATTTATGCTCGCCTCTTCATTTGTTGGAGGTAAATCTGAAATTTTAAGCCAAGGCCCACCGTATATACCATTGTCTTCGGGTGTGTCTGAAGCATGGGCATACCATAGAAGTTCCCAAACTGTATTGTCATAAATAACTTGAGTGCCAACTGAGCTAGTTGGGTAAATTTTAGCCACCCAATTCTCAACGCCTTCAGGCAAACTGCCCGTAGCGTCAACACTGTTTACGTCAAGTTGATTAATATCTTCGTATCTAAATGTTGTGACATTATCTTGTGCATCTTTATAACTAGATACAACAGGAACATTTTTTCCATCTTGAGTAACAAAGGTATATGTAAATTCAACTGAACGCTCAGCAAAGTTCTCTTCAACACTTTGACCTTGTGCGTTGATAGTTATTTGCTGTTGAGGGTATGTGATTTTTTTAAGCAAACCTTCAGCTGTATATTCATAAGAAGTAACATGCCCACGTTGATCTGTGGTGGTATCTAATCGTTGATCGTTATCATAAGTATATGAAACCAAAGTCCCGATCTCTTCGTTAGACGAAGAAACAGACATCAACAACACACCTACATAATTAAATGAAATGGTATGGTCTATATCATTCCCTATTCCATCAAAAATCTTACTAAGTTTACCATCGGTATATTGATAACTAATCGCCAATCCATTGGTATCAGTTTTTGAAGTTATTCTGCCTTGATCATCAAAGACCCAAGTAGATTGATCAGCCGTTATTAACGACCAACTTCCATCTGACTCTTTAGTAATTGTTTCATAAGCCCCTGCTCCGTCTGTAGTTGTAAAAGTTTTTGGAGATGAGTCATCATTAAAATTAAACTCCTTTTTAGTACCATCACCATAAACAACACGAACTAAACTACCGTCAGACTCTTCTTCTACATTAACAGCAGAAGATAAACGCCAATCATCAGTTTGAGAGTTATACGTTCTATTTAATAGAAAATCTTCACCAGAGCTGGCTAAAAAAGCATCACGAGTGGAGTAAACGAGATTACCCTTTGCAGCATTAACAAATACGCCACCTTCTTGCTGGCCACTTTTTGCTGTTTGATCGTTACGTCCTAACGTCGCTAAAGTTGAATCCAATAAACCTAATTGCGCGCCGCCGATGATAGATGCTGACATGTTACACTCCGTAAAACTTCAAAAAATGAAGGTATAAAATATTTAAGATACCTATACATCATGAGTTTTTAGAAAGTGTTTAGTAAATAAGTGATTTTATTTGAAAATAATTTGATTTATCTTGATTTATGGTCTACTTGGTCAAAAAATAGACTAAATAAGCGCGTTTTTCATGTAATTGTTTCTATGATGTTCTTTCTGTATTTTTAACAATTGTTAAATTTTTTACTTTAAATGCATAACCAATATCAATATCCTGATCCACTTTTATCGTCACATGGATGTGACTTATTAGAATTACGCAGGAGCAGTAATCGATCGTCACATGGATGTGACTGATTAGAATTAGGTTAGCTAAAGAAACTTAGAGTACAGATCTATATAGAAAAGAGCATTGTGTATATTAATGGGATTTTTCTATGAAGTTTAATTGTTAACCGTTTTTCGTCTGATTTTTTGTTGCCTTTTTTTATGATTTAAATTCATAATTTAAAGCATCCATTATTAATGATTTTTTAATAGGTACAATTGAGGTCGTTAATCCAAACGGTCTAAATGCTTGATTTACAGTGTCTTGTGACATATTGCCTTTGCCTTGCTCTAAATCAGACAGTGTTTTTATTGATAACTTTATTAATTGTGCGTACTGATTTTGTTTCATATTTAACACGTTTATTCTTAGTGCCATTAATGCTTGACCTTGTGTCATTTCTCCCATTAATAATCCATTTAATATACCCAACATTAATTGTTCTCTTTCTTGTGTACTGACAGACTCACTATTTTGCGAGACTCTTTTTCTAAGTGTTATTTTTTTAAGGATTGGTTTGATTTGATCTGAACTCATAGTCCCTGCTCCTGCATTCTTTTTTCTAGATAATGATAAGCTAATGAAGGCATATCCATTATGCTTTTTGGTACGCCTTTTTCATCCATCATTTGAAGAATGTTTTTGCATTTATGTGCGGTTATTTTTAATTCATTTAGCAATTTTTCAGGCTCTACATAATCTGATAGTTTTTCACAAATTTGTGGCCACTGTATTTTACCACCTAATTCATAGGGTTTTCCCCATTGAGTGGTGCGTGTTATTGATTCAGGGTCCGCTTTCATTGGCGCAAAATCGTAAATAGGCGACAATTTAATATTTGATTTTATTTTAATGAAAGCGGTATTTCTTCCATGATTATCGCTGTTGGCGAATATAATATTTAATAAATCTCGTTTAACCCACTCTATTACAAATGCTTCACTTTCAAATTGATTGTCTTCTTCGCTTTCTTTATCCATTTCTTGAAATTTATTTATTAATGTTTCAATGACTCCAAAATGATTTAACGACTTGCCCGCTGGTTGCTCTAATATTGAATACACAGATTCTAATCCCGCTCGGTTTATTCCATTTTCATCAAAATACACATCAAAGCGTGGTAAAAATACAGAAGGATAACGACTACCTTCATGTAACATCATTTTGTCTGTGTTGATGCTGTCGAATCCAAGCTCATTTAATATATGGTAAAAATGATATTCTGCACGCAAAATATCGCAGTCAATTTTAGACTTTTGATTTCTTGGGAATTTTACTAAGTAATGCGTGTCGTTATTTGTTAAATCACTTTGTTTAGCGTCGATCCAAATCTCTTTTTCTTTTGAATATCGTATCAATAATTTAGGCGCTTCTCCGCCAGCACCCGTTGCTCCACCTGCTGCTGCACCTTGTTGTTGTGCATATTCTAAAAAATCACTATTTAATTCAATTACATCAGAAATTGGAAAATACATTTCATCTTCAGTTTCATCTAGTTGCGTGAGTGATTCTTTAATACGTAAATTACCGATAGGCGCACTCGCACCATGTTTAAGCAAAACAAAATCTTGCTCGCTGTAACTTAAGTGTTTGATGCCTAATTGATTCACCCAGAATCGACGACTTGAACCAGATGGCATGATGTCATCCAAAAATCCAAACCATGTCGATTGATGTTCAGGCCAAAAGGAAACAGGGAAATTGATTGATGGGGAAAATTGAGCGTTTTTATTATAAAATTTCGCACTATATTTTGATTCATAAATAATCGACACTTTACTATTATGCCCTTTATCAGGCTCTGAAAATTGTAATTTGGCAGCATCATGCCATTGTTGTTCAACAAAAATCTGTAAAGTTAGCTCAGTCATTTTATAATATATTGGTTATTAATCATTCAATAGTATAATAGAAACTGGTTATTTTTCATATTTATAATAAGTATTATTTTACATATTAAATCTAGGATCCCGAACTAAAACATAATATATTACATTATAAATAGAATTCTATTGATTAATATAAATTATAATACTTATTAGTTAGCGTTTAAAACGCTACTCAATCTTATAAATATCACTTTAACCGTTCAATTTTTGAAAACTTTCATACCTTGTACCGTACAAGAAAACCTCCTTTTTTGACATATCTTATCTGTTTTTAAACGTATGCTTTACTACGTATGTTTTTACCTGTAATCTTTTGTAAATATTATATAAAACATATCTAGGGAGCCTATTATGGCTGATACAAATTTAGTACCGGTTGTACTGTTCATCAACAATAAAGGTGGCGTGGGTAAAACGACTATTACTCAACTTTTTGCTGAATATGCCTGCGTTAAAAAGGAACAACGTGTTTTGATTATTGGTTTTGATGGCCAAATGAATCTTGAAGAAGCGTATATTGATGTAGTGAATGACCCTGATTTAGGTAAAATTCCGCCGATTCACCCTGAGTGGGATGAGTTGACTGAAGAAGAAAAGGGCGACTTTAATGCGCGCAGTTCTATTACTGATTGGTTATTAAATAAATTAGTGATGCCCTACCCTACTGCATTTGTTGAAACCGAAAAGAAAAAAGGGCTAATTGATATTATCCCTTGTTCAGATTTAGGCATGGAGTTGATGCTTAATCGCTCGACGGGTATTCCACTACAAAAACATATTCCTGAATCGATTCGAGGTTTGGATCGTCTTTCTACCGAACAAATTTGTTCTTCTCTTGCGGCATTTTGTGTTTTAGAAGAAGTGAATGAAGATTACGATGTGATTATTTTGGATGTTGGCCCAACTAAAGGCCCGCTATTTACTGCGGCGCTTCGTGCGGCTACTCATGTTATTACACCGTTTAATCCTGAGAACAAATCATTAACCTCGCTTACAGGTATGTTGTCGGCATTTAAAAAAGCGCAGTTAGAACGTGTGGATGAGGAGTTAAAAGCACATTCTATTCGTAAAGATCCGATCCATTTTGTGGGTTGTTTAGCTAACGAATACAAAGCCAATAACAATATTCACAAAGAAAACTTAATTGAAGCGCGTAAAACTTTAGGTAATTTAGTATTTCCTGAAGGTTTAGAGCTTAAAAACCAGATTGCTATTTTATCAACGACTAACCCAATTGATTCACGTCGTTATAAATCTTACTGGATGATGCCAAGCTCGAATACATCGGTTAAAGCATCGGAACCAATTTTTGAATACATTTACGACAAAGTCATGGGAGAACAAACCAATGCCTGAAGCAATTGCAGCACCGGTTAAACGTAAAAGACGTTTAATGAGCCGAGATAAAACCGGTCAAACGACAAGTTCAATGTTAGAAGTATCGGCTTCTATGATGGATGAATTAAACACACAAAAAGATTCAGAATACTGCGCGGTTA
>JALJPK010000007.1 GCA_022968985.1 Pseudomonadales bacterium
ATGATGGATGAATTAACCACACAAAAAGCTTCAGCATACTGCGCGGTTAACTTTAAAAACATTCAAAAAGTAACCAACGCTCGTTTAATACCTTGTACGGTACAAGAATTTTCACAAATCACCTGGCCTTCTACAGATGTTGAAATTGAGCAGTTACCAACACAACTAGAAACGTTATTGGCTGGTGTGGCATGGTTTGAAGAGCCAAAACATGACTTTGAGAACAAACAGCAGATAATCGACTTTATTGTTAAGATTTCGATTTTGTGTAAAAACATCAAAGAAACTGGGCAAATTCACCCAATCTCGGTTGATCGTATCGTTGATTCGCGTGACTTTCGTTTAATTGCAGGTGAGCGTCGTGTACTTGCTCATGTTTATTCAAACGGTCTGATCAAAAATGTAAAAGCCGTACTTTATAACCAAGCATTAAGTGCTTGGGCGTTTGAGCGTTTGCAGTACAGTGAAAACCAAAGCGAGTCCCCTACTGCCATTGAGCAGTTAGTGGGTATGTTTAAGATTTGGAATGAAGCGAGCGATGAACAAAAGAAAAAAAGCAACGCGTTTTGGGCCAGTGTTTGGATGCATAAAAGTGAAGGCCATACGAGTCGTTTTAGATCGATCTTTCGACGTAACGATGCCGCAGATGTGATTCGTCATCTATTAACATTATCTGACAGTATTACGGTTCGTGAAATTTACGCCATTGCTAAAGAGAATATTGAGCCGACCTTTATTGTGGACTTTATTGCAGAGTTACGTGAAACGAAAAAAATAGCCAGTGCAGTGCTTAAAGTGGCGCCTACTATTACACAACAGTCATCTAAAAAATCATCGACTAAAGTAAAAACAGCGAATAAAGCAAACCTTCAACGTAATATTTTTGAACAAGCAACGGTTATATCCAACGCTGAATTGAGCACTTTACAGTTTTTAGTTAAAAGTGGTTTAAAAGCGTTACCTGATAATGTGGCTAAAGATGAGTTCTCGTTTAACTCGTTAGAAGAACTTCAAAGTGTTTGGGTTAAATTGTGTGTTTTATTGGGTGATAAATAATGGCTCGTGGATTTCAACAAGCCGTGACCAAAACCCGTTTTAGCGTACGTTTTATTGAATCGATAAAAGATCAAATCAGAGAATCGATGAAAAACAACGGCATTGGTGTTAAGCGCCAAGCCGATTGGTTTGGTGAAGCATTGGTTTCATTTAAAAAACAATTAATGAATGAGGACACCGACATAGTAGCTGATATGAGCCTGTTTGAACCTCTTACAAGTAAAGTACCGTCTATGACTATTACATTAAATGGTGAGGGTTATACCGCCTATATGGAGATGGTTGCACTACTTGATGAGCATGGTTTTACTGATTCTAAAACGCGTATCTTGTCGGCATCTACTTTTTCACGTTTATTAAAAGAAGGTTTTATCTAAACTTTTTCTATTTCTTGTACGGTACAAGGTGTTTGCCGTATAAGACTCCCCTGCTCTATTTTGTTTTAATTCCTTCTTTTGATCTATAACTCACGCTATTTAATGGGATCTATTATATTCCTCTTCGATTGTTCTAACTAAATATCTAGCACCCATAACGGAAACGATAAACTCAACCGACTAATTAAGCTATGTTACGAAACAGTGTTGTTATAAGACTGCTTCCTTGAGCATACCTAATATTAAACTTTCCATAATCTTAAAAACAACACTATTTGAAAACATAGCGTTTCGATTGGCTATGTTTAATATTGTTGTTGCTATTAGGAGAAGTTATTTACATCAAAACACTTAACAGCAGTATTTACCTATTCAAATCGAGTATTTATGATCGTGACTGAGTCACCCTATAAAATCAAATACTGACAGACAGCAACATCAATATTAAACATAACGCTTCCATTATTAGCATCGATTTTTGTATTGTAATTTTACTTAAGTAATAAAACTTGAGCCGTACTAGGCAACTCTTTAACAATCAGTTCAAATTGAAATATAGGTCCTTCTATAAGTAATTTGGCTTCCTCCTTTTAATAACCAATCCATTACCACTGACTTAATACATGTTTAATAATCAAACCTTGTACGGTACAAGCTCAATATTTCTAAAATTCTACTTCTTACTAATCGGTATTTTAAAATTAATTGCACTAAAATATTCATTAAACGCCCCCATTGATTTAAACTCTAAATACACATGGCCTTTCCTAGAAGGTTCGTCTTGATAGGTTTGCGCTCCATGTGAAGCCCCACCCACAATATTAATTTTTGCTGTGGATGTTATTGCGCCACTTGCTTGAATATAATGCATCGCTTGGCTAATGAAGGTGTATCTAATTTTGACAGTATACGTGCCCTTCTTTTCGCTAATCAAAATACTGACAGGCTCATAAAAATAATTTTCTAATATTTTGGCTACTTTATCAGCGCCGTCTTTTTCAGTTTTATTACCATCACTTATAAAATAATCAGCCGAATTGGCTTTACCTTCAATCACCGTTTCTACGTATTTTTTTAAACCCGCACGTGACTCTTTAATTGTGACTGCGCGTGCAACATGTTTTTTAAATTCGCTGTCATTGGCTATAGGTAAAAGCATCAGCGCTTTTGAAAAGGGTAGGGCATAGTCTCATAATAACTCGTATGATATTTTGTACTGTACTAGCTGAACAACCTAAAGCATTGGCTGTCATAGCATGTCGATTTGAACTGTGGGTGCTGTATGAATTGTATTTTTTATATACTTTTTCATAGTGACTGTAGTTTTTTTTCATTCCAAATTGATTCACTAAATGTCCCGCTTATTTTTCATTAAAAACACTATAATATACCCTGTAAAAAGTGTAAACCTTTTTACGATATTTACGCGTAAATACAAGTGGTCTGTTAAAGCCAGTAAATATAAGGTGTGTGGAGGAGGGTGTTTTTAGTTTTTGAAAAATGGATGTTATTTTGATTTTAGATTTAATTAATGTGTCATATATTATTACTGTAATAATCAGAGCATTGATTAAGAGATGTTCTAATAAGTAGTTATTGTTTGCTCTGTTCAATATTGTAGTTGCTGTATTAGTTATCGTTGAAATATTAGTAGGGTTGTTACTGGGCTTAAATCAGTCAATACACGTATTGAACTATTCCCAAATATGTATAATTGATTAAATATAATGTTCTGCTGCATATAAACTGTATTAACAATATAAAAAACATTTTAAATGGTTATGGCGGTGAATGTAGTTTCACATTTTTACTTAACCAAATATCGCTATGAAAAATAATGATTTTCAGTTTTAAACTAATCAATTGAAAAACATTTAAATTCGATATTACTATCTGCAAAAAGTATCAATACAAAGGCATATATAATTAATACAAATACACGCTTAATTTAGCCTTGCTTGTATTGTGAATTAACTATTTTTTGTAGTGATAAGTAAGGGAAGAGAATACCTTGTACCGTACAAGGTAATGATAAAAATGCATCTATTTGTTAAAAATCCTTGTCACCATCTCAGTACATTGATATGACTAAAACCAGATCATCATCAATTTGTATAAAACCTTGTACCGTACAAGGTCAAAGAAAACTTCATTCAAACGGGTAGTCCATCTTAAATTTTATCAACTGACGATTAAAATCCCCGACACCGTCATCGGGTAATTTATTCCAACCGTGCTGTTGTATCAACTCACGCACATCAGCGTAATCATCCCAATCAATATTACCAGCGTATTGTTGCAACTGATAAAACACTTTTACGAGCACTCTAAATTTACCCAATCTTGTGGCTTTTCGAAGCCCATTTAAATAGCTGTCTCGATGTACGGTTGGCACAATAATTTTATGTTGATTACAACTGTGTAATTCACAATTCATCATAATTCTAGATAAACGACCATTACCATCATTAAACGGATGACATTCAGAAATAAGATATTGCATAAAGATTGCGCGAGGTAAGCCTCTAGCCAACGTTAAATATTCTTCAAAACCTTGTGTGAGTGTTCCAATTAAATGTTCGGGGGCAACAAACACACTATCGCCAGCTTTATTATTTTTAGTTTTAAATTCACCAGGGTTTAATTCTGGCCGTTGCCCCATCATTAATTTATGACGTTCTTTTATTATTTGAATTAACTCAGATGCATTGTTTGGGGTTTCAGTCATTGCTTGATGATCACTCACTAAGTCGTAAACCGATAACACATCATGACTATCACTATTACGGTTTTCTATCATCTTTCCAGCAAATACTATGTCTTCTGCTTCATCAATTTCAAACTCAGTACCTTCAATATAATTTGAAAAATAACTTTCAAAAAAATGTCAGTCATGAAGTTTTACTCATGGCTGGTGATGTGTATGAGGGAAGTCACATTTTAAATACGAAGCTAACGATTTAAATAACACAATTCTATGTTTATCAAATGGTTAGTTATTAGAATCTTAAAATTTTCTATAACAAAACTTGTTGTTCAAAAGGTTTAAATTCATAAGCGTTTCTGTAAACTAGAGCCAAGTTTACTCAAAAATATCACGCAATTTACAAACCATTAGTGAACAATACTTATCTTCTGTATTTTTGAACTCCAAGGGGTTAACTATTAATTTATGTTAATTTGAAGGGTCTAACTGTAGGAATATGTGAATTCCAAGGGGTTAACTATTAGTTTATGTGAATTTTAAGGGTCTAACTTTACGAATATGCGAATTCCAAGGGGTTAACTATTAGTGAATTTGAAGGAACTAACTTTATAAATATACGAATTCAAAAGGTAAAACAATAAAGAATAAAACTGATATGTAGTTGATTATTTAATAAACAAACATAAACCACAAACAATTAATTTAGAGATAGTATGTCAGACATTCAAATATTAAATTCAACTGCGATTCAAACCCCAATCAAAGATGCCGTTTCGAATACTGTCGGTAATTCATCGTCGTTATTAATAACAGCCAATAATGATATTGAAGCCATTGAAAAATACTTAACCACTAAGTGTAAAAAAGAAACCACATTAAATACAGTGATGGGAGTACTTCGTAAACTGCAATTTTTTATGAATTACACAGGCATTAAAAAATTAAGTGATTTTAAAGTAGAGCAGTGTGAAGAATTTCAAAAATGGTTAAGCCATCCACCGGTTGAGCATGTTTTACAAATTGATCAATCTAAGGCAAGCCGAGATGCTAAAACGGCAAAGATCGAAAAACATGTTTTAGATAATGGACAGCTAAATCCGAAATGGCGACCTTTTGCTTGTGAATTAAAACCTCAAACCGTGGCCTGGAATATAAAACCTATTAATGCATTATGGTCTTGGCTTGTGAATGTTAACTATTTATCGGCCAACCCCTGGTGTGTTATTGATACTGCTAACTATGATTTAGAAGCAAAAAAACAAGTTCGTGATTTACCAACAAAGTTAATACAACTGACCAATCAATATTTAGATGAAGTGCAATTTGAGAGTATTAAACAGCAAAAAACCTTAATTCAAAAAAGGTGGTTGTTTAAATTATTTTTATTAACAGGCTCGAGGTTATCTGCTTGTGCCAATGCTAAAACATCAGACATTAAGCAAAATTATCGTGGTGACTGGGAGTTAACACTAATTGTCAAAGGTAAAGGAATACGCACTCATTGCATTGCTTGGACAGATTCATTAAAACTTGAATTAGAGCGTTATCGTGAGGCATTAGGTCTTAAGATGTTAGATGATTCTAAAACAGGCCCTAATCATCTTATATTAAGCTTACGTGACCCAAATAAAGATATGAAAGTGTCTCGAACTTTAATTTGGCGAAATATTAAGGATTTATTTAGTGATGTTGCTGATTACTACGAACAACTACAAATGATTAAAAGCTATGAAGCCGATAATTTACGTGATGCCTCTCCACATTGGATTAGACATTCAGTTGCTTCTATTTTGGGCAGTCATGCTAAAGAGCAGTTAGGACATTTATCAGATAAACAAACTTCAGAATACCAACATCAACAATATCTGGAACAAGTACAAGCGTTAGAGCAATTAGATAATCCAACTTTATCAGAATCTTTTTCTTTTAAATTAGATGACGAAGTATTGGCTTATTTTCAAGCAACTGGACTTGGTTGGGAAGACAGAATTAATCAAATATTAAAAAATTATATCAATATATAAGTATTATTTATATTTAATATAAAGTTCTTAGTTACAAGACAATTAGAGGTTTTATGAAACATTATTTCGTTGGTTAATTAGGTTATTTATGAAGGACAATTAAAATAATTAATTATTATCTAAATCAATATTTTAAAGTTAGACAAATAATAATAGGTGCTTAATATAAAGATTAAGCCTTTTTTTATAGTGTTAATAGATAAAATAACAAAATATAAATGGATCAGACACAAAAAGATTAGTGATAATAAAATCAATAATTATATATTTTATTAAATATTAATAGGGGAGGTTTTTTGTTCTTATTTGAGGATCAAAAATACAATAGCTAGCAATTAGTTCTGCAACATAATGATAAAAACCAGCTTTACGTAATTTGTAAATAAATTTTGAGCGTTTCTTTAAAATAGATTTAAAAGTGTTTGGCATTTTGAGTTTTTTAGCATTTCTATTTTCAATCGACTCAATAGCAATCAAGTTAGCTAACCGGTCATTCTCACATTTCTTAGCATTTTTAACCCAACGTTTTTTAGCCGTTTTTTTAAGTTCTAGGTATTTCTCATTACTGACAAAACTTGGGTAGGCTTTTCTTAAATGTTCAAATAATTTAGGCGAAACAAACTTATAGGATTTTGTCCAACCATGATGTTCAGATTTTTTCTTGATTTGGTTAGACAAAATATAACCAGCGCGACTTAACGATTGGTATGCTTTATCAAAAAGTGGCTGAATCTCGTATTGGTTTAGTTTTGCATTAAAGCGTGTAAAACCGGATAGTTTGGCTAGTTGATACTTAGACAAAAATTCAAATTCACCTGAGCTTTTATATCGGCCAATACGCTGGGTGTGAAAACATGTGCTGGCAATAATACTCATTAATACGGCACTGATCGCATCACGACGACTGCTTTTTAAAAAGTATCCGTCTTGGCTTCTTAGTTTGGGTAGAATTTTTGAAGAGTTAGCATAATGACCAGCCATAGAAACCAGCAATTTTTGTTGTTCTGGAAAACTTGAGAAATGCGGAATATTATTTCTAATATTCAAATCACTGATGGTACAACACACATTAAATACCGAGCTCTTAACACGTCCTTTCACTTTTGAAAGTTGACCATCCACAAAAAACGCACGATCAGATACATCGTCAGGTAAAAAATTACCTTCAGTAAAATCAAGAAATTCTTGATAGCTGTATGTGAAATTTGTCTGTGTCAGGTTCACGTTTATCTTTCGTAAGAAATGGATGTTTCCAGATATTACAAGGATTTGAGTGAGGGGTGAAATGAGCTGTTTTGATTTTGAAGTGTACAGTAAACCACGTAAAGTGAACAATTAACCACGTTAAACGAACTGTTAACCACGTAATATGAACAAGGAACCACGTAAAGTGGGCAATAAACCACTAAAAATAAATAGATTTGTATCGTTTGAGGTGTACTGTAAACCACGAAAAATGTGCAAGAAACCACGTAACTTGTACAGTAAACCACGAATATGAGCCAATTTAGTTCGAAAAAACTGAAATAAGAGGTTATTCGTATTTGAAGTGTACAGTAAACCACTAAAACTTAAGAACAAGCACTGTATAGTCGCGTGAGTTCATTAAATGAAATATTAAATGAGTGAATGTTACACAATCGGCTAGGTGAAATGTGTCAAACAGTTCAAAAAGTGATTTATCTGATTAACAAACAAACAAAGTGTACAGAAAACCATGTAATCAGCGCTAAGATGTACAGCAAACCATGTAAGTTGCATTAAAGTGTACAACAGACCACGAGTTGACTAAAAAAAGGATTATTAGTGCTCAGGTAGCCAATTAAACTATTAATGCCTTTGTTTTTTAGATAAAAATCGAATTTATTGATTTAAGGTGTACTGTAAACCACTAATTTTACGTTTGAAGTGTACACAAAACCACGTAAAGTCGGTAAAACAGGCTGTAAAAGCGAATTAGTAAATTAATTCAGAAAAAAGCGGGCAGAGAACCACGTGAAGTCAGCCTTTTGTACTTGAACTGTACAACAAACCACGTAATAAGCGTTTAAGGTGTACACAGAACCACGTAAATGAATGAATCTATATGGATATGACTCTATATTCATGAAAAAATATGTAAAATCCAACGTAATAAGGCCATAAAAGAAGGCTATTAGTCCAAAGTGTACTGTAAACCATGAATTATTGAATTTAAGGTGTACACAAAACCATGAAAAAGGGCTTGTACGGTACAAGAAAAAAGCTAAAACACTACATGTAGTGTTTGTAAAAGGCACAAACCACTATATGTTGTGTTTTGACAAATAAGAGGAGGGGATTGTACAAGGCAGGTATTATGTATAAATCTAAAATATCTGATTTAATTAAAACAATAATGTTAATAAAAATAATTATTGAACGGTCAAAAAAACGTTAAGTGTGGGAAATGAAAAACGAAGGTTGTAGCAATAGTAAAAGGTGATGTTTGTGAGGTGAGAGCGATATAGTTCTTTACGAACTACACCAGAATAAAAATAAGAGTTAAAACAAAAAATGTTAAGGATGAAAAATCAAACGAATTGGATTGCCTTTATAACCGGTGCCTTTAATTTCGATACTAGAAAAAATACCCGCAGTTTTTAACACCTGGAAGTTTTCACCGTCTTCAGCAATAAAGGTTTTGAATCGACGCCAAGACGTATTTAAACCAGAATCGGATTTTAGTTGTGAATATAAAATTTCAAACGGAGTGTTAATATGCGGAAAACCAACAGCAATCAAATAACGATGCAAAATTTTACAACTAGGATTCAGCTTTTGTCTGATTGTTAAATCAATTTTCACATAACTGGTTAATAGATTAACCAACGTCGCGGGAATTGAAAATACGTAATGAGAGTGTCCATTTTTTTCATTGTGCATTTTACGAAACTTAAGCATATATTCACGCTCGCCTTCGATTAACACTTTATTCAAAACTTCTTCAGACAGTTTATTACAGGAAATAACCGTATTAGTTAAACGAGAAATTGAATTATCAATTCGTTCTTTGGTTTTGGTGCCCCAGGTATAATCTAAATATTTGGCAATGATGTAATTTGTCATTGAGCCTTTTAAAGTGATTTCAAAAAATTCACCGGCAACCACATCATTAATAGAATCATCATTGTCTTCAGGGTTATGTGAAAGCAATTGTCTAAAAGAATTTACGTTATGTTTTTGCACAAGCTCTTTCACTTTAGAATCTGTTTTACCTTGAAACTTATTACAAAGTTGAATAATAGCAATCAATACTTCTTCATCAGTAAGTGTCAGTTCAGGACCTTTAATCACTAATTCAGAATTACCAACATGAAAAATACGCTCATGATCTTCTTCATCTTTAGCTGTTGATTTAAATAAATCAATAGCAGCAAATGCAGTAGGGTAGTTAGCCTCGGAGGGATTAGTGTATGGATTGTCTAAAAAAAGATCTAAATTTTTATTAGCCATGAACAGTGGTCTTAGTACAAAAAAGAGAGTGTTGATAATATCGTATTGTAAATAATAATGCTCTTTATATAGTTGAAATAATCAAGCCAAATGCAACCTATCCAGAATAACATAAAGGTAACTTCTTTATTAGCAGGTTTTGCCGAAGTTACGCTATTACAGAATGTTGCTGTATTTAATATGGAGGTATCTCTTTAAAAAATCTAAGGGATAGGTTGCATTTGGGGGCTGTTATGTTAACTTCTCGTTATTACACCTATTTAGATTATCTAATGTTAACGTATCCAAAAGAACAAGCAGTACAGGTATTGTC
Source organism: Pseudomonadales bacterium (assembly GCA_022968985.1). Taxonomy (GTDB): domain Bacteria; phylum Pseudomonadota; class Gammaproteobacteria; order Pseudomonadales; family Natronospirillaceae; genus Marinicellulosiphila. The sequence continues at coordinate 9,952 of JALJPK010000007.1, forward strand.
AGATATCAATCGACATCTAGCAACAATAGACACTTTATTCTACCCGCATATTACAGATGCTGTATTGGTATATATTAATCCAACACATTCTTTTGAAGGAGGTAATACTACGTTAGAAGTAAATACTTACTATCAAGACAACTCAACTTTCTATAGTTTATTAAAACAATACTTAGCTTCCACTGAATTCATATCCTCAGGTACAAACCATAAACAAGCCTCTATTTGTGGATGTATTGCCGTAACAACTGAGGGATTAGAATACATCAAACATTTAAACTCTCTAAAAGATCAGTTTTGTTTTTGGTCTGATGTAATCATAAGAAATTTCACAACACCCATTATTGATACACAATGGCATAAAGCTATGCTCACACCGCCTGACAAAATTGATGTTAAAAAACGTATCGCTTTAAATAAAACATTGTTTGGCGACAAAACTCATATATTAAAAGTCAGAAAAAAACTGAACATACTTCCAGAAAGTACAATTGATTTTAAGTTAAATTGGCGTAAAACTCGTAAACAAAAAAAACTAAGCACTGATCAAATTCAACGATTAATAGACACCAACTTTAAAGACTCTCTCATAAGCTCAACTACCGACATTGACGCTATCATTGATATCGCCCAAAAAGAAATAATAAAAGGTAATCCAATTTATAGTATCGAAACATTTTTACCTAACTTAGCAATGACATATCGATATGCTCAAAATGGTGATATTGCGTTTAATAATAAATCTAGCCTGGCATTACCTGTAATAATAGAAGCATCAAAATTACCTCGATATGAAATTCGTTGTCATACAAAAACAGGGGTGGTGTGTGAAGTACCAGAAAAATATGTCTATATAGAAGGTACAAGAAAGCTATATCGTTTGACCATGTAAAAACATTAATAGTGCCGGATAGATAAACATCATGGTTCTTCGTAGCATTGAGTGAAATTAAATCATGCGATGAATTAATTTAAAGCATATGTCCATTCAAAACCCGAAATTATTATGCATAGAAATAGAATCAAAAACCCTGGATTGATTATCAGCTTTTTTAGACAAGTATGTAAATTTAACTCATCTTCGAGTTTCTCTAATAATTCATAATCGTACTCTTGAATGAGATTATCTAAAATTTCAACCGTGTCATGTTGAAATACATCCTTTTGTTTATCCAACCAAATAAGCAAAGTTGCAATTAATCCTCGTTGATCTTGATCTATGCGGTCAACCATATTTTCAATATATGGCAATAAATACACTGCTTAACCCCATTTTTTAAAATGTTCGAAAGAAGGCAATCTATCTTTTTGTATTGAGCGTTGAATAAACTGTTCTGCTTTTATTAATACAGTAAGGTCATCTTCAATTACCGCTTTTGTTTTAGTTCTTTTTAAATTAGAGGGTCCATTGCATAACTTTGAAAAAATGAAGGCGTATTAATGGGTCATTATAAAAATACAAATGGAGCTAGAAGCCATAGGTTCACTGCTGTATGCAATGTCGACCATGGATTCACAGCAAGCCATTTGCGCAACTATTTTTAATTCAGCTGATACATCTGCTCCAAAAACTACATATTCATCAACCAACACAAAGCTTTAATATTGTTTATTTCTAATTCACTAGAGATTGCCTCTGCTAGTTTCGAGTCTTGTAACTGTAATCGGGTATCGGAGGTCAATAATAAGGACTATTTTTAATAGTCTTAAATTTCACAAATTCTAGTAAAATTAATTACAGTAAGTTCAATATAATTAATTATCAAGTAATATCAAATACTTAAGAGAAGGATTTAATATCAAAAGTATTCCAAATTTGATCTACTTAATTCTCTTTCGATTAAATTTTAATCAAATATAGTTTTAATAATGGAACAATTTTGATATTATTAACCATAATTTAATGGCTGAATATGGATAGATAATGAGCGAAAAACAAGAGGATACTAAAAGGAGTGTTCATAATGTAACTAGAAAGTTGCCTGAAAACATTAATAGGAAAATAAAGCCTCATCCGCAAAAAGAGGCAGAAACTATCAATCAAGACAGTGCAATAGCCTCAACTTGGGATACAATTTCAAGTGAGTTAAGTTCTGACTCGATCAGTAGACTTAAAACCTACCTAGACTTTTCTCAAACTTTTGAAGAGTTTAAACATAATTTATCTGTAATCCTTAAAGTCAGCCAAGCAGTTCCTTTTTTCTCCAAAATTGACGGCATCAAAAAGTTCATCAGTGCAGCCAAGAAAATTGAAGAGATAATATTAGCTGAAGAACAATCTTCGCAACTTTATAAAGATATCTACTTAGAGTTCGATAAATTAGACCAAGGTAATAGTGATAAAGAAGAGCTAATAGACTCATTAAATAAGGTTTTGGCTGTTTCTATAGATCGTTACTCGGATGACCAAAAAATAATAGTTCGTTTTTTACAAGCTATAGTTTTGGCCTGGAAACAGAGATCTGATTCAATTAAATCTACAAACCTTAATCCGCGTACTAGTTATGAAAGAAATACAGGGCCGACCAAATCTATTGAAGTATTGATTAATTCACAAATATTTAGTCAGAATAAAGACTTTTCAATAAATATTGAGAAAATGTATGAGATAGAGGCTTGGGCGTTGATAGAAAAATTTGAAGATTTTTCACGTTCTCAAAATTCAATCTTTTCTCAAGAAGTCGATTTTACTAGTGAAGCAAATTACGACCGTATCTTTACGAAAACCACAGAAAAATTATTAGTTAAACAAAAAGCAGTTTCTAAAATTGAAATACCAGAATTAACTAATTTAATTGATGATTTTAAATCTCCTATTTTTCGAAATCCTAGTTCACAATTTTCAAAGCCAATTGATAATCAGCATTTAATGCTTAATTGGGATACCCCAAATTTTATCGAAATTGAGACTTTACTGAGTAAATGCTTTGAAGGTAAGTCAGTAAGTGATAACACTTATCTAGCAATATTGATGCTTGTTGCTCTTTCTATTAGCCCTAAAGAGTTATTTCAAATTGAAATCTGTTCAGATGAAAAAATACCTCAAGAACCTGGTCGTATAATAGTCAGCAAAAAAGGATTCTGGCATAAACGATTAATTACTCCTGAAAACGCTATTATGACACAACCTTGCTATTCACCTGATGTCTTTAGTTTTGGAGTAATCAAGCAAACCTTACCTCAAGTTATAAACAGACGACTGAAAGCAGTTGTAGAACAAAAAAGTTTAGGTCAAGGCCTTGGATTTAAAAGTGTAGCGCAATTAAATAAAGCAGTTTCCGAAGTGTGCAACGAAGTAAGTTCACATCTAACGCCCTCTAGGCTAAAGAAAGCATTATTTGGTCGGTTAATCTTTCAAGGCGTGGCAGTTGATAATGCTGCGCTTGCAATTGGTTTCCCAGAACGAATTGGTGGTCAACACTTTTACTATTATTCAATTAAAGTCAGAGAATTACAAAGTATCTATGACTCGGCAATAAATGACTTGTTTAATTCATCAGTGCCTAATCCTGTAAAAGAGTTTTCTGGTGAAAATGAATGGGTAGGTAGTTTAATTCACCTGGATTACCCATGGCACGAAAATAAGTTAAAGGAATACATAAAACAAAAACCAGAAATAACAATTCAGTCCAATCTATCTCAGGTTATTCTTTATCATAATTGGTTCAGTAAATATGTAGCGTGGCTTTTGTTATGTTCAACAGGGCATCGTCGAGCAAAGAAATTAAGTTTTACAGTAAAAAATATTTCAGAAGAATGGGTGTTGATTAATGATAAGCAAAGTACCCTAAATCCATTTCGCATAGTGCGCCTGGGTGGTTTTGTTGCACAACAATTAAAGATGTATCGCATCCATTTAAAATCTCTTTCCATGTTAATTGCAAAGAAAAAGGAAACCCATTTAGCAAGAGTTCTAAAACACTTAACCACTTTTCCAAATTTAGAGATATCTGAATCTCAGATTTTTTTCCATATGGATGAAAATTCGTTTGTAATCGCCCCTTATACGTCTAACGAAATAATAAAGGGAATTGGTTTTAATAATGTTCCTGATAATTTTCATAGGCATTGGTTTATTAGTGGATTGAGAGAATGTGGTGTTCCGCAGGAATGGGTTTCATCAGCAGCAGGTCATGTAGAAGTTGGCCAACAGGAGTGGTCATATACAGCACTATCAGCACTATCGAGCATCTCTAAGGATTGGGATGAAAAACGCGATGAGTATTTATCGAATTTAGGGTTTGATATTATTGAAAGTGAGCTCCCATCAGTACCCAACCGTCAAAATCAAACGAGTAAGGTTGAATTTCAACCTTTTTGTTTGAATCCTGTCGAGCTGGAGCGAAAAAAGCAGAAGGATTTAAATAAGATTCTTGATAGTCTGATTTTAGATGTGTTGAAATCACAAATGGAAAATAACCAGGATTTAGAGAATCTAACCAAGGAAAGGTTTACAGTCGAGCTGAAAAAAAGGATCAATACCAGTAATAGTTCGATATTAAATACAACAGAAAAAAAGAAAATAAATAAGGTATTAAATATTAAACTGAAAGATATAGTAGATGATCATGTTAAAATTATTGACAAGGATGACGACGAAAAAGAGCAACATAAATTTGTTGATTTTGCTAGAAACGTCGTGCAAAAGACTGAACATACAAATTTAATTTGCGAGCATACGGTTTATTTATCTAGTTTATTTGAACAGATTCTAAATGAATTCTATCCTGCTGTAATAAAAACTCTATTGAAACAAGAAAACTCTCTACATTTTACTGCATTACAATATATTACATTGGTGATAACCGAACTTTGTCTTAATAAAAAAGAATTAGATTCTATTTTTAATTCTAAATCTATTGAAGTCCATAGTTTGAATGATACTGCTTGGATAGAATGGTTATATCAAGGGCGACAACAACGTCGGTTATTGTCCCCCCTGGCATCGTTAATTTTTTTAGATAAAAATAATATTCATAATAAAACTCATAATATAAATAAAATTCATAAATGTATTGAAAGTTTAATCGAGACCTATTCGGCTTATAAACCAAAACATCAAAAAAATTCTAGTTCAAAAAGTTCTACTAAATTAGACAGGTTTATTGAATGTAATATTATAAATGGAAAAATAAAATTTATAGACTTTCTTTTTAAATCGGCAAATTGTTGGTGTACGATTAATCTACCTAACTGTTTAACATCTTACGCTAATCAAGAATTTAAAACATCATCACTAAAATTTGAAAATTTTATTTCAACCCTTACTGGAGAACAACTTGCTAAGGGATATACAGAAAAAGATCTAGAAAAAATACGAGATCCAATAGATATATTAGATGAATCTATAGTTAAAATTGAAAAAAAGAAGATGACAGCGATAATAAATAAAGCAAAAAAATATTCTAATGAAACAACAAAAGCAAGATTGGCTGTATCAAACGAGTTAAAAGAATTAAATAAACAGTGGCGAATACTATCGATGCCTTCAATCTTAACGATTGTTAACGAATATGCTCAAAATATATTTTTAGAAAAAAATTCTAATGACTCCTATATAAAACAAGTGTCAACTATATGTAAATATATTTCTTCAGTAATAACTTCATTTAAAGTTGCAACAAAATTTAATTGGAACGTGATTGATGAACCAGAATTACAAAACTTATATAAAAATGCTTTAGAAGCATACGAAAAGAAAAATAAGAGTGATCCGATCGAATATGCAAAGCACCTTCGTTATTTTCACAATTATTGTGTAGTTCATGGCATACACGATGATTTAGATTTATATAGCATAAGTGACCGGTTTACTAAAAGAAAACTTTTTGTCCCTAAGTCTGGGTTTATTGGCTACCGCCATTATGAAATAGCCAGAAGTATTGCAGATAAATTATGGGGAAAACAATCCTTTCAAGAGCTTTTACTTATTTTGATGTTTAAATTTGGGTTGAGAGTGAGCGAAGCTATACGTTTAAAGCGTGAAGATATTCTAATATCTGATGGGGATATAATAGTTATTGTAATATCTAATAATTTAGGAAAAGTAAAAACGCAATCAGGTAATAGGCAAATTAGAGCTGTAAACTTAACAGAAAGCGAGCGCGAAGTAATAATTAATCATTGTCGAATTTTTGATTTTGGTAAAAAAGAAAAACTTAAAAATCTTTCCGACCCATTGTTTAATGACACTTTTAAGAATATGAAAATTATCTCTCAAAGTTGGGTCTCAAGAACTACCCAGGAAATTCTGAGGCTGGTAACTGGCAATAGAAAAATTCGCTTGTACGATGCAAGGCACAGCTTTCTTAGTTCGCAATTGTATTGGAACTTAAATCTAGTGGATAGATTACCAGGCAGTAAGGAACATTGGGAGTTTGAAGGGCAAGATGATCACCAACTTAAACTTATTGGCTCCTGTGTCAAAAGTCGGCGAGTTGCTTTCGCTATTTCGGCGTTAGCTGGTCATGCAAATTTTCAAACGACTTATGAAAATTATTTTCACTTATCAGAATTAGTATTATTCGATTATCAAACCAAAATGAATTTTTCTGAAATAAACTCGCCTGAATTAATGAAATTAACAGGCATTAGTAAGCAAGCTTTAGGGCACTTGATATGTAGAAATAAAAATGACTTAGAACTTGAAAGTAAAATATTACAAAGATTGCTAAAAGATCAAACACCTATCACGCAGCTGAATAATGACGGCAATTTTTCTAATGATCATATACTCTCACTTGTGGAACCTTGTAAGCCAGTATTTAATCTTCAGCTAATTGAAACCGTCATTTCCTTAGATGCAAAAGGTGAAAAATTAAAGGATATCGAGCTTTTAGTAAAGTTGAATAAAAAAGTAATAAATACTATTTTACAAGTTAGTAATGAACTGTCTGTTGAAATTAATTTCAATATTAAAAAGCATTTTTTAAAAATGCATTTTAATGAAGATCGTAGATATTCAAAAAAATCAATCAACTTATTGTCAATTTTAGAAGAAATAAGTGATAAACAAGAATTGATCGATATCTGGGAGAGAGGATATCACTCTATGGATAGTACACTTATACTTGATTCAGAAAAAAAATTAAAATTTTTAACGAAGCCATTTAAAAAAACTGAATTCAAGTTTGTTGAGAATTATTTGAGTAAAGAAGAGTTAATTAACTTATCTAAAGGTAAAAATAATAAAGGATATCATACTGACAATAATTTGTTATTTATGAGATTTGTATCAATATTTAAAGTCCATCTTGATTCTGTCGATAATCACGATGAATCGATGAAGAATAACCGAGTTATGAAATATTTTCATAAGGCAATATTTCTATTTTCTATAAGAGAGAAATTAAAAGAATTAATCAATAATAATGAAGTCAATTGGAAGAATTAATCAATAATATTAAGGGGGATTGAATAATCCAACAACATCACGACACTCATATCCCAAAGAAGCTTAATTCTTTTTTTGGGTATATCATGATTAGGTATTTAAACCTTGTTTAAGTATTGATTATTAATCTAAAATTCATTTATTTTTCAACTTCATTAACAAACGTTTTTGACTCACTGTAGCATTTTCAATATTGTCTTCAATTTCTTGAACTGAACTTATACTGATATCTTTGGCGCTATTGTTTTACAAAAACTCAGCAATTTCATTAATTGATACTTTTTTTTGAAATTCATGAATAGACATAATGCCTCCCGGTTGAATATGGTTAAAGACCCAGACGTTGATTGTCTTTTATCAGCTTAATTAACTCAGTCGATGCACTGTAATTTGAATATTTATGATTTTTAAAAACATCAATTGTTTTATCAATAATGTTATTGATCTGCTTGTCTTTTAAATTACAGTAATATCCAAACTCAATTAAATCATCACGTGTAAAATCATCTTGTTTAGCATTTAGATTAATTTGATGTTTACTGGTCCATTGCCCCAATGGATCATAGGCATAAGTTAAATCAAAAGCTGGTGATAATGACCAGTTTCCTTGTTTGTCCATTAAAAAACCAAAGTTCTTAGTATGATCATCCTGGTTACGTCCAATAATATTAAAAACTGCACGTTTAAAAATTTGCGTCACTGCAGATTGGCCAAGATTCATTTGTTTGACTAATAACACTAATTGTTCGTATGAATAGGTGCCAGTAGTATCGCGATGGGCATGGGCTAGGGCGCACCAAGAAGCATAATGCAGTTTTTCTAATCGTTTTTTGTTACTGTCCCAATAACGATCAAATCGTTCAATTAGAAAATGTACTTTTTTGTCACTGCCTTGAGTATTAATAATTTTGGTAGCTGGAGTGGTTATTCCACATTTGTTTGCAATCTGGAAATAATTGTATTCAATTTCAGTCATGCCTTTAGGGTCTTTAGCGTCTCGATCAGAATTACTTTCACTATCAAACTTAATTAAGTAATAACTAAAACCTTCTCCCTGATCAACAGTGCCATCAAATAAGCTTTCACTTTTATCGTGAGAAATAGCAACTAAAGCTTTCGCTCTAGCACCACCCGCACTAGAACCCACTCGAATAAATTTGATGGCTTGTTCGTGATCTTGATTCGATTGAAGATTTTTTGCCAACTCACTTTTATTGTTTAACACCATATCAGCTAGTTGCTCTAAAGAATTCAAATCCAACACATTCTTTGGGTCATTACCGTCCAAATTAACCATTGGTACATATTCCAAAGCACCCATTGCTCGATCACCAATATAAGCGAGTCGATCTAAAGCGGTAATATCTTCAACCGGAATATTTTTTTGCGCCATATACTGATCAATTAAAGAAGATCCGAATTTATCAGGCAAACTATCGGCAAAAATGCCAGGCAACCCTTTGAATGTTCGTTCACTGATATCGGTGAATGCATGGAGTTTTTGTTGACGTTTCATTTTGATAGGCGAAATTTCAATTGGGATGGACATCATTTCATCTGTGTATTCAAAATAAATAGTAGGACTATCAGCTTTTGCCCAACCAATTACGCCAATTTTAGTTCCCCATAAATACACGTCTAATTGATTAATATCACTCATCATTACCCCACTTAATTTCGTTTAATTTTTTAGATTGAGTAGGTTTGCGCACTCTTTTCTTTTTGATAACGTCTGATTTTTCAAAAGTAATTTTTTCAGGCAGTTCAAACAAAGCTTCTAACTTATCAAGCTCCCCAACGCCTCTTAAAATAGAAATAAGTCCGTCTAACCGTATGGCATTTTTATTATGAGTGAACCGGTTAACCGTGAGTTTATTGGTACCGCCTTGTTCACAAACTTGATCCACGGTTAAATTTTTAAATAAACGTAATTGCTCAAACTGTTTGCCTAAATCTTCCATAATTTGGACATCGGTCATTAGGTGATATTTCATAATATGTCTACCACTGCTGATAAGTATCATTAATGATACCTTATATGGATTATTTGCACTTTAAGTATCATTAATGATAGTTATTAATCTAGTATATATCAAGATTTAGTTAACTTTTTACTACAAATTAAGTGTGATGGGAAATTGAGAAACGATAGAAAGGAAACATTTAAAAAAGACGCAACATAGTTGCGAAAAAGAAGAATAAATCCATTAAGTGCAGACAGACAGGCATTTAACAAACATAACAAATAATATTAAAGGAGATTCATAATATGTGCCTATCAAATGTGCCTATCAAATATAGTACGCGAAAAAGAAATGACAAACCGTCGAATCATTAAAGAAACGGCATTTAAATTAATAGAAATACTCCAAATTGTTGATTCTGAATTTTCCTACCATTTGTTGGGTTATCCATATTTAACACTCATAAAGGGCGTTTCTTAATGGTTAATGGATAACAGGCTTGAGGAAACCATTGAAGAGCAAGATCAATTTTTGAATGAGTTATCGGATGAATTAAGAAAAGTACTCACAGATAGAGCGCATGAACTAAAAATGCCTTGGTTGATTGGTGGAGATAATTAAATGCAATGTTAAAACGGTAAGACCTGCGCGTTTTACACTTTCTCTAAAAGTATAAATTTACGTCTATATTATCTTGAGCTTCAATTGTTTTGCTGAAATTTAAAACCTTAATTATGAATGTCTACGTTCTGTTTCTTGCTTAATCTTCAAATATCTCAAAGAAACACCAGACCTTAAGATAGTCTGCATCAATAACAGTCCTCAATCACCATTAATATCCAACTATCTATTTTAATGCACCTATTTCAACGGTGAATTCAGATGTTAGATTTCAGTAGAAAGACCATTAACAACATTTAAAGTACTTTATAGTTGTCACCACCCCATCTAAATATTGTCACAAATTGAAATTCCTAAATTTATAAACATTGTGTTAAATCAACAAAACACTGATTTCCAAGAAAAACAAAGAACATAAAATAACGGTTAGGCCTGCAAATCACCTATCAAATAACCATATTTATGGTAAATCACATAACATTAACCATATTATTACCATATATACGGTACTTTATACTTGTGAATTCCACTTTAATACTATATATTCAATATTTAACACACATTATACCAATATTATGGCAAACAAACCCTCGCAGCATTTAGACCAAATTATTAATGAACTGGCCGTTATCAAACAACAAGTTGAGAAGATGGACTTAGAAAACAAAATGATCCAAGGCAATAAAAATTGGGTTCCTTTCATTGAGATCCCCCAATTGATTAAGCTCAAACGATTAGCCGATGAGTTATCAATCGATGAGTTTGCAATACAACTTGGTATTAACTCTAAAACATTACGAAAAATTGAAAACCCAAAAACCATTCAATCGACGTCAATGAATTCATTATTACTGGTGTGTGAGCATCTTGGTATTGAATTGTATGCTAAAGGGTAGAGCGATGCGTAAAGCAAAAGTACTGTTTAAAAAACACAATGCTGGGGTATTAATTGAAAATGAACAGGGTTATGAGTTTACTTATTATCCAGAATATTTATTAAGTAAAGGCGAACCCATTGGATTTCACTTTCCTTTGCAATATGAATCATTTAAAAATCAAACGTTATTTCCATTATTTAGCAACTTAACCTCAGAAGGGTGGTTACGTGATATTCAAACACATCAACAAAAGCTCAACGATGAATTCACCTTATTAATCAATTATGGTAACGATCTAATTGGCGCTATTTCACTGATCGAAATAAAAAATGGAGAAATATAAAGTGATTAATCAACAACCATTAAAAAGATTATTAGTGAAACTAAACCATGATACAAACAATATTGAATCATTAAGTTTTACAAGAGAGGAATTTTTCCAAAATAAAATACGTTATGCACAAGGAATGTCCATATCGGGTATGCAACAAAAAATAAGCCTTAAATATGTGAACGGTAATTACGAACCTTGTAACGCAGAAGGCGAATATATTTTAAAACCATCACAAGAAGGATTGAGATTCAGCGCAGAAAATGAGTATTGTGCCATGTTAATTAGTCAATATTACAAGATTAAAACCGCTGAATGTTCACTAGTTAAATTTAAAGACTCAACTGAAAATGCATACATTACAAAACGATTTGATCGTGACATTCATAATATCCGTATTGCACAAGAAGATATGAACTCAATTTTTAATCTGTCTGCAAGAGATATCAATAACAAAATATCAAAAAACTACGAAACAGTTATCAACAAAATTATAGAAGTAACTGGCAGAAAACCACCCGCTATAGAATTATTAAAAAGGATTATGTTTTCATACTTAATTAGCAACAGTGATTTACATCTTAAAAATATAAGTGTCATTTATAATGAAAAAATAGGTTACAGCCTAAGTCCGTCATATGATTTATTAATGATTAACTCGCTACTAGAATATAACGAAAATAAAGAACAAACTTCAATGGCATGTGGACTTTTATGTGATGAAGAAAATACAGATGTAATAGAGGATGAATATTTCACTGAGCATTTTGAACATTATGGATTTTATACAGGGCATGACTTTTTAGAATTAGCTAAAAGACTCAACATAAACAAAAAAGTGGTCAGCACAATCGTTCAAGATTTTTACATTAAATTATCTGGTGCCATTGAAATAATAGAACAATCCTTAATGCCTGAACAAATGAAACAACAAGCCATAAACGATATAAAAACAAGAATGAAAGTGCTACAAATTGGTGTGATTGAAGATTAATTAAATTCTCATTTGACTGCCATTTGACTGGGGCTGTATATATTTTAATCAAACGACCTGTAACCCCCATAATTACTAGGGTTGTTTTTTGATTCTCATTTGACTGGCTAAACTTTTAGATGTAAATAATAATGTTTTATGCATAAAAACCTCGAAAAACATCATGTTTTAGTGCTCAAATGTTAACGTTAAAATCTCATTTGACTGCCATTTGACTGGGACTGTATATATTTTATTCAAACGACCAGTAACCCCCATAATTAATAGGGTTGTTTTTTGATTCTCATTTGACTGGCTAAACTTTTAGATGTAATTAATAATTATTGATGCATAAAAACCTCGAAATACATCATGTTTTAGTGCCCAAATGTTAATGTTAAAATCTCATTTGACTGCCATTTGACTGGGCTTGTATATATTTCAATCAAACGACCTGTAACCCCCATAACTACTAGGGTTGTTTTTTGATTCTCATTTGACTGGCTAGTGTTTCTAGGTAAAATTTTCTACTGAAAGTAACCTCCAGAAAGGATTTAATGTTAATGTGGGTAACATAATCATTTCTATATATTTGATATATTGAATAAATGCATTTAAAAAGACCAAATGAGAAAAAATAATGCCAATTGAACAAACTTTAGAACAGCTATTGTCTCTTTTAAAAGAATTATGCAACCTGCCAAACGAAACTGAATGGGTGGAATTTAAGCATAATAATTTTGAGACACAGATGATTGGTGAATATATATCAGCCCTATCTAATTCTGCAGCTTTAATTGGAAAACAATCGGCATATATGGTTTGGGGCGTTGAAGATACCAGCCAAAAAATCATTGGCACTTCATTCAAACCTTCAAGAAATTGAAAGTTGGCTGTTACAAAAAATGACACCCAAGATTGATTTTAGATTTTATGAATTTGAAACTAATCAAAATATCCCAATAGTCATCCTAGAAATTCAAGCTGCGACTCACACTCCCGTTCAATTCGATGGCAAAGAACATATTAGAGTAGGGTCTTATAAAAAAAACCTTAATGAATTTAAAGAAAAAGAACGTAAATTATGGCGTATTTTTGATAAGACGGCATTTGAATACCGTATTGCTGCAGAAAATGTAATTAGTGAAAATGTATTAAAATTAATTGATTATCCTGCATATTTTGACCTTACAAATCAATCTTTACCTGAAGGTCGTGAAGGAATTTTGGAAGCACTATCAAGAGAAAGGTTCATAACAAAAACAGTTAATGGCAATTGGGATATAACGAATTTAGGTGCCATATTATTTGCTAAAAAACTGCAGGATTTTAGGCATTTAACTCGTAAAGCAGTACGATTAATTCACTATCGAGGCAACAGCCGTGTTGAAACAATTCGTGAAATTGAAAGTAACAAAGGTTATGCCGCTGGTTACGAAGGTTTAATTGATTACTTAAAAGCAATGCTTCCATCCAATGAAGAAATTGGAAAAGTATTTCGAAAAGAAGTACCAATGTATCCAGATTTAGCACTGCGTGAATTAGTCGCGAATGCAATAATTCATCAAGACTTTTCATTAACTGGCACTGGACCAATGATAGAATTGTTTGAAACTAGATTAGAAATTACTAACCCAGGAACACCTTTGGTTGATCCTCAAAGATTTCTAGACTCACCGCCTCAAAGCAGGAATGAAGCAGTTGCATCATTTATGCGAAGAATTAACATATGCGAAGAACGTGGAACTGGCATTGATAAAGTGGTCTTTCAAACCGAATTATATCAATTACCTGCCCCTATATTCGAACAGACTGAAATGCATACAAAATCAATATTATTTGCACATAAAGAATATAAAGAAATGGAAACAGAAGAACGCATAAGGGCTTGTTATTTACATTGTTGTTTAAAATATGTGAACAGAGAGTCTATGAATAATACGTCTCTTCGCGAGCGATTTAAAATGGAGAAATCAAACAGTGCAATGGCAAGTAGGGTAATTAAACAAACTATAGATGCAAATTTTATTCGCTTATATGACTCAACTGCAAATAGAAATACATGGCGTTATGTACCTTATTGGGTTAAATAAATATCTCATTCGACTCGAGGAGCTGTGAGTATTTTCACTGACTAGGCTCCCCCCAATTATTAATAAAATTGTTCTTAAATTCTCATTTTACTCACTATGTTATTAGAAAATAATAGTCAAAAATAACTTCGAAAATAATCCTATTTTACTAGCCAAAAGAATAATAATAAAATACCCACATTTATTAGACTCTATTAATTAACGTAACAATGTAACAAATCAGACATTTTACAACTGTCTTTTGTCTACTGTACGGACATTATACAACCCTGTTTTGTACAAACTTAGACATTATACAAGGGTGTTCGATGAGTTTATTCAATAAAGCATTCAAGTATCAGGCAGACTAAAGCAGTAAAACTGTTATTCAATAGCAACTTAGTTCAATGTGTACTCAGACAACTCTAAGTAATATTTTGATGATCCAGTCAAATTTCCATTTCCATTTCCATTTCCATTTCCATTTCCATTTCCATTTCCATTTCCATTTAAAGCGTATTATTTAACATACCTATATTTCTAATACTATTTTTGCTTAATTTCAATAATTGTCGATCTACAGATTATTTTCACTTTTTCGTAGGTCTGCCTTTAGGCTGTCGTTTTGTTAAATTGAATAATGGTTCTAACGCAATTAAGAGACCTTCCGGTTTGTCACATTTCAAAAATAAATTTATATATTTTCATTCAAATAATTTAAATTATCCAATATATATTTCTTATTTAATGCGCCCTTAAAAAGCAAACAAATTTAAGCAAACACATAACAAGTTTACAAAATTACGCGCCAAAACAGCCAAAAAATGATTCGTCGTCAACCCTATAATCAACCTGTAATCTTCTTATTAAGTCTTAAAACACATTAAAAGTAATTAACTGTTTTTAATGTTTTTAAATAAAAAAATTAATTTAATGAGGAATTAAGCATGACCTATTTAACCACAAAAGAACTGGCCGATAAAATAAAATACGAGCCTAGAACAATCCGTAGTTGCCTTAAAGATTCAGTTCTACTCGAAGGTGTACATTATATCCGACCATTTGGCGGGCGTAAAATATTATACATTTGGGAGAAAGTTGAACAAACAATGTTAGGTAGTGACACCAAAAATGAATTAATCGTTGGTCTACAATAAGGAGTATTAACATGGCTAAAATTACACAACGCAATGGTTTTTTAGTATTTGATTTTAATTATAAAAATACACGCTGTCGTGAATCCACTGTACTACAAGATTCAAACAGCAATCGTAAACGCGCTGAAATAATACTAAATCGAATAACTGCTGAAATTAAAACAAAAACGTTTGATTATTTAACTTATTTCCCAAAATCAAAAATGGCAAAAAAGTTATTACACAAACAAAATGAAATATCTGAAATTACAAATTCAATTCCAACGTTAAATGTATTTTGTCACAACTGGTTAAAAGAAATGAAACCTGGATGGAAACAATCGTACATTGATCAGGTAACCCGTAATCTAAATAATTACATTCTCATACAGTTTGGAAATTTTAATATTTCAGACATAACAAAATCAATGGTTTTAATGTTTCGTTCCGACCTGACTCAAATAAATGAATTTAGTGGGGGAAATAAACGAGCATTAGCGCCTGCAACCATTAACAAAATCATCACGTTATTACGCAGCATAATAGAAGAAGCCACTCTACGTTTTGATATTGATTTTAAACTGAGCAATATCAAACCCTTAAAAGGCATACGTCCTGACGTACAGCCATTATCAATAAATGAAATTGATAAATTCTTAGAACAAGTACGCCCTGATTTTAAAGAATATTTTATCACACGATTTTTTACAGGGTTGCGATCAGGTGAGGTGCACGGTTTGCAATGGAAACACATCGACTTTGCAAACAGACAAATCATCATCGAACAAGCCTATGGCGAATACGGCATAACCACACCTAAAAACGAATACGCCTATCGTGAGGTTCAAATGTGCCAAATAGTATTTGATGCACTTAAAATTCAACAAACAAGAACAACACATAAAAACGGATTTGTATTTTCAAACAGTCAGGGTAATGCAATCTCAAGTAATGCAGTGAATGAAAAAATATGGAAACCCACATTAAAGTGTTTGAATTTTCCAGAAAGAAGGGTGTACCAAACCAGGCATACCGCCGCCACATTGTGGTTAGCCTCATGCGAAAATCCAGAATGGATTGCAAGACAGCTAGGGCACAGTAATACACAAATGCTGTTTCGAATATATTCACGATACATTCCAAATGCATTAAGAACAGACGGCGTAGCGTTTAACCAAATGATTAAAAACAACATCACAGCCATTAAATAGGAATTAAAATCATGAAAATTTCAAATACTGTAATTGAGACAAGAAGAAAAAACAAAAAAATCATTAGAGAAATGGCTATTAAATTAGTTGTACGAGTTAAAATTGTCGACTCTCCTATCTCAAGTTATCTATTAGGTTATTCTGATTTAACACACATTGAAGCTGTATCTAAATGGATCACCAAAAACTGGAAAGCTGAAACTATAAAGTTGCAGGATCAGTTTTTAAATACGTTAGAATCTGAAATAAAAAATGTGTTAATTAAAAATGCACATAAAATGGAAATGCCTTGGATCATTGGTGAGTTGTAATTAAATGAAATCCATTAACCCATTAAATAATAAAGATGCTTCAAAAATAATTATTGAAACATCTTTAAATCTAATAGAGCAATTAAATATAGAAGACTCTAAATTATCTTCATATTTAATTGGCTATATTGGTTTAAATAGAGATCAAGCCGTTGCACAATGGCTTATTGATAATTGGTATTTTGAAACAACAGTTAATCAAAACGAATACATCTATGAGATTACACAAGAATTAACAACACAATTAAAAAACAATGCAAAAAAACTATATCTACCTTGGATGGCTGATCAGTGGTAATGCTGCAGTGAGTCTCTGATGCTTTTACAAATGAATGACTAAAATACACTTTTATGCGCGAATAAATGTAAATCATCACACTTTTACGCGCGAATAACTGTAAATATAATGTACTACAGACAGAATTACTTCAATGACAACAAAACGTGTATTTTGACTAATTTCTTAAATAGATTAATACAAACGATATTTCTGTAACCGATTCTTGGATTTATCTGTAACTGTCATTTCAATTAACCGCGTTTCTAATGCAGATTTTAAATCGCATTCTCTAAAAGATTTACGATCATTTGATGCCTTCTAAAATTCTATATGATTTTAAATAGAGAACCTTAAATTTTAAACTAATTTATCGATAAGTAATTTAAAAACATCGTGCTTATATGCAAGTTCAGGCCATTTCGAAACCACTTCAATGCTATGATCTAAAATTTCATAAATTCGTCGTTTATTTAAAATAGGACTGTAAAAAATATATTATATTTTTTATAAGTGTTAAGGAACATAATAAAATTTTACCCAAACAACATATTTTCCATTTAAAAAAGTTGTTTCTAAAATTTTGCCCCCATCTACTTATTAGGTATAATTTAATTATTAAGAAAATCTATGGAACCTAAGTGCAATGAGTTATACACACTAGTTCTAACTAATATAAGTCATTTTTAAA
Source organism: Pseudomonadales bacterium (assembly GCA_022968985.1). GTDB lineage: Bacteria > Pseudomonadota > Gammaproteobacteria > Pseudomonadales > Natronospirillaceae > Marinicellulosiphila. The sequence continues at coordinate 27,810 of JALJPK010000007.1, forward strand.
TAGGTAAAAGATGGAAGATATATCCAAACAAGCAGCCCGTAAAAAAGAACAACAAGAAAATGAATTTGAAGATTTACAAGAAACAATTATAAATGGAGTGGTGGGTACTTATGGCCTTGGAGCGGGAAAGATGCCTTCAGATAAATATTGGTCATTAAGCTTTTCACTAGTTGCCTGGAGGGAAATTGGGTACGAGATTAATCATTCGAAACTTATTTTATCAAAGAATCTCATCGATGGTGAACTAAAGGTTATTCAGGCAAAGATTAAAGAAGAATCTCTTGTTAAACTTAAAGTGAAACTATCCAAAAAAAGTACTTTTGGATATGCTAGAGCACAGCTTGTATCTATTTTAGACACCCCAGATGATATTGAATTAAAAGCGGTGCTGACAAAATATAAAGAACCAGTAGAAATTAATCATCCAGAATTTGGTACTTTAGTTCTTGATAGATCCGTTGACTGGTTTGAGGGTGAAGTAAGTTGGATCAATAAACCAATAAGAATTTCAGTTTCGTTAGATGAAGAAACTGACTCTCCTGAAAGTGGCCTTGCAACCATAGAAAGCCTTTATAAAGATGCGAGTAATTGGTCAAAGAAAATAACTGATTATGCAGTTTCACAATTACTTGAGTTGAAAAACGAAAACTGGCTATCAGAAGGTGAGCAAAAATTAGATGCCGCTGCTTTTATTAATTCGATGAAATTGGAATCAATTACTGTTTACCCAGATGGTGAATTTGAGTTTTGGCATAATGATGGTGATTTATTTTGGGGCCATTCAATTCTTATATCAGGTACGTTAACTGAAGGGCCTAATTATGCAGAAATTCCAGGTTAGTTATATGTCAGTTGAGAGCAAATCCTACTTTGACACACAAAAACCAAAACAAACTCAAAACACCAAGCCATTTCTTTAAGACATAAAAAAGGCCAGTAGCGAAGTACCAGCCTTATCGAATAACCAAATACAATTTTTATGTCAGCTAATATTAGAGGTTAAGATTATTCTGTGTGCCAGAATAATACTAGGTTTTGAATGAGTTATCAGACCAGTTAAAACAAGTATTAACCAATAATGCACATAAGCTTAAAATGCCTTGGTTGATTGGCGGGGATTGTTAAAGGCAATGATAAAACGCGCAGCCTGCGCGTTTTACTTTTTATGCGTTAAATTGCACTAAGTTTTATTCACCTCATCCTGGTAGCTATTTAACAGATTCTTTAGAAACTCCATCGCAGCCCCACTAAACACATAATGATCTTCACCCAATTGAAAAATCAAATCTTTTGATAACAAATAATTTATGGCTTTTGGCCAACTTTCAAGTCTCAAAGCAACTAGCGCCGATGATAAATCTTCGTCTTCTTTGATCGAATTAACATGCTCAGGTCTAAACCCATGAGTTGGATCAGCAAGTTGATCGATGTCAGCCGTTTTAGTGTAATGGCGACCCATGAATAAAAGTATCGCTTGAATCTTTAATGTATTGTCATCGGTCTCTTCATTGTCTGAATCATTACAATCGCGAATATAGTAAAACTCCCCCGAAGGTTGATAGAGTAAATCAAAACCCATGTTCTTAAAAAATTGTGTAAAATGAAGTTGATTGTTAAACACCAGAGTAAAATTTTTATCGTCGATCATAGCACTTTGTACATCGTCAAAACGTAATTTATTAAGTACTTTTCCTTGGGTGAATAACTTGTAAACCTGTGTGCTTGATAAGGACGGAATTTTATCAAACGTATTAACGGTAATGGTGTTACTTGCAAATTCATTCATTGATTAACTCGCTTGTGTCTTGCAGGATTATTGAGCGATAAACATAATACTGTCCATCCAGTTCGATATAGGCTTTGTTGTTTGTTTTTATTACTTGTTTGTCATCAAGTTTATTTCTTACTACGTGTGTCAATGAGTTCAAAAGATCAACAAGTTCATAACCGCAGAATGAATCTTTTAGGCGGTAGTGTAATGTTGCAATCAAATCTTTAGTGCTTCGTAGTGAAAGTGTATCGATAAAAGCATTAAGTTCTCTAAATCGCTCCATTCTAGTTTTTGATGTTTTTGACATAAACATATTGCCATTACATCCAGAAAAATCACTGGCCTGTTTCATGTAGTCTTCAAATCGACTTTCTATATCAGTCAATACATTAGCGTAATAAGATGGTGAGTCTTCATATTTAAAACTTTTTAATTTTGGCTGGCGTTTGAGTCCTTGTAGAAAGTCAGTTTCATCTGAAAAATCATTACTTAATTTGGTTCTATTTAAACGGCCATCTTTTGTTTTGTTTAACTCTATGTTGAATCTCTCATAGTGCCATTGCATCGCGTTAAATTGAATAATGCTTTTTTGAGTTTTTCTGATGAATCCATTTACGTTGGTGGATATGTCTTTAAGCGGATTAATAATATTACTAAAACTTAATCCGTATTTGTGAACCTGATCAGCTTGAGATATTTTCTGGTTGGCTTCAAATAACAATGCAATGTTAGTCAGTGTGTCCAATAAATTTTCACCGTCCTTTAAGCGAATATCAGGGGTAACAAAGCGTTGGGTGGGTAAAATATGTCGCTCATACAAATGTGTGATTTTACTTAATAAGGTGTCTCGGTATTCCGAATAATTAACATTATCTTTACTTACATCAATTGACATGTTTTCTAAGTTTTTATTGATGTGTCTCATTCGCTCAAGGTTACGCTTTAGTAAATTTAATAAACTGCCTAACTGGTAATTAAGCTGTTCTACTAATTCTGTGTAATCAGGGTCAGCTTGTGAATACGTACAATCTTCATTACTCATACGATCGAATATGGACCATAAACCAGATAATTCAGTTTTTAATTTCGCGTCTGTCAGTTCTTGATAAAGAGATGTTTCACATAAGCGAAACATGCCAAGAATTGAATCCTGAAACATGATTTTTTTTACGTTCTCGAACGTATCCATATCAGCAATAACTTGGGCATTTATCATAGCATCTAGTTTAAATGCAGTATTAATTCTCAACTTTTCTTTATCATCTAAATGCTTAGTTTGCGTTAAAACAATATTCATTAAGTCGGCAACACTAATGTACCTGTCTTTTGTTCTGTCCATCACTTTAATAGACTGAAACATAATACTCGGTATCTCAAGCATTATTTTAATGGTTTCGAGTGTGTTAAATTGTTTCATCAACACCTTCCAATAAACCTATTTGGTTTTCATCTGTTATGAACTCATGTTGATCATAAAAAGCTTGTGGACCTCCCCAAACAACTCTTGTTCGATCTTTCGAATACGACTTACTGGTTTTGAGTGCATCTACGTCATAATGAGTACCAATTTTATAAATCAATTCTGAGCTTGAACTATGGGTACCAGCAGTAAACAAAAAGAAGCCACTGTCTTTGATGTCTTTTAGTAACCATTCATATTGATCGACGTTAATGTTGGCCGCTTCATCCATTATAACAGGCAATAACACGTTACAATGACTGGCTCGTAATTTTGATAAAAGCATTCTCACTAACTTTAAATTAATTAATGAGGTAGTTGATGTAGACTGCTGTTTAGTCTGCCATATTTCTTGACCGTCTTTTTGTACGCTGTAATTAATCTTACTGATGATATCGACCATTTGTAATTTGTTACGACCATCCCCTTTAAAGAAGGCCTCACTAAATACTTTTAAACGCTCATAAAACAAATCAGAATTTTGTTCGGTGCTAAACGGATTAAAACTTTTACCAATTTCACTAATAAGCGATTTAAAACGTTGATCAACCTCGATTGAAATTTTAATACCGGTTAAATCATTAATATGAATGTCTTTTAAGGTTTGGTTAATTTGACTCTCAAAGCGAATAATGTGATCGCTATTTTTTTGTAGGATATCAACGTAATTACTGACACTCTCATTATGGGATTTTGTGCGAGTCTTGAGCATATCTTTAGTTGTGGGTAGCTCTAAATAGACTAAATCCAACTGGGTATAACATTTTTTAATTGTGGCACTGCCAGGCATATCTGCAAATAACGTAGCTTCATAGCCTATCACTTTCATTTGAATAAACTCTTTTAAACCATTGATTATGCTAGTACGTAGATCTTTGATTTCTTGTAAGCCAACTTGAAGTTCTCGCACGGCTTCGTCTGATATTTCTATTTCTACAGTATTATCATTTCGATAATTTACAATTGGCACACCGTCTGATTTAAGTAAATGTTCAATTTTTGAATTGGTGGGTATAATTACTTCTAATACCAGCTTCATTTTAATTTGCTTATCTAATTCAGCATCTAAGTCAGTCATTTGAACTTGGTAAAATTTATATTCTTCAGCTAAGTTTAAGTTTTTAGATTCAGCAGAAATTAGTTGTGGTTTGAGTAAATTAATATCCTCAAAAGCCGATTCAACTTGTTCAGTCAGTACTTTTAATTCAACCTCTAAGTTAGTTATATTTTCAGCGTTGTTAATAAGCTTTGTGGTGACTTCATTTTCGTGCTTAATGGATTTGATTTCTTTTTCAATGTAAAGAATATTTGAGTTTGCAAAGGATTCCAGATCTTTTAACTCTTTTCGCTTTTCTCTGCGTCTATCTTCAATATTAGAAATATCATCTGTTGGGTCATATTTTTTAATCTTGTTATTTACATCGATTCGAATATTAAAAAAATTAAAATAATTGCCTTCATCTTTAAATAAACTTTCAAAACCGATGATTTTATTTTTATCTTCCTGCAACATATTTCGCCCTGGTTGGGCCGATATAAGATTTGGATTAAGGGAGTTTAAAAAACTAAGAGTGGATGCTGGCAATAAACTGGTGATAGCATCTTGAGGGGAGTTTGAACTATTAGTCAGCTCTGCTAATCGCTTGTCTAATAAACTAATCTCTTTTGATAACTTTTCGATACGAGTAATACGTTTATCTGCAGACTCAAGAGCCGATAATTTTTCGAGTTTTTCTTCGATATCCTTTTTCATTAATTCAATAGCTTCGTAAGGCGTTGAATCATTGTATAGACTGAGTTCAAACTTAGTTGTTTTTATGGATTGCTCTAAAGTAGGTATACGTCTATTGTTTCGATTAATAGTTGATTCAAACGATTTAATGTCAGCCTCTAAATCTTTTATTTGATTCTCAAGCGGTTTTTTCTCGTTTAAAACTTCTCTTATTTTAGTGCTAATGCCGTGATGTTCGATTGATTTAACTGCAATAGATTTTTTAAGGGCCAAATAAAAAGCGACAAACCTAGACTCGATACCAGACAGCTTGGTGTATTTGTCATAACTGTCCTTAATTCTATGATGTTTGTCACTGAGGTTTTCTATCTCAATGACCTTTGTATTTTCCGCTTGCAGTTGATCATGTGTTTCAAAAAAAGCCTTTAAATCAAAATTAAGCGCATCCGATTTTTCTTTTTTTTCTGTTTCAATAATATTGGCAACGGCTTTTGCAACCGATGTATTTGACGTTTTCATATCGAACAACATCAATATTAGCGCTCGTAACGATTCAATTTGTTCAGGTTCAGCCGAATTTAAAGGAAATAAACTGTATCGCATCGCAGGTACACTTAATATGTCATTAGTATAAAGTAAGTCTTTAAGCTTTTGACTGTCCTTGATAACAAGCATGTGTTTATCTTGGCTCTTGATCGTGGAAATTAAGCTTTTTGTGCTAAATCCATCCACCCGTGAACCGATCGATTTATCATCATTCGCCTCAACTTGCCAAATAAAACCTCTTAGTTTGTTATATGGTAATGTTGTAAATATACGATCATAAGAAAGATTCGATCCACGATACAGAATTTGGCAATGCGATTGAGTGGTACCGGCGATGGTCTTTTCAATTTCAATAATTAAATGGGAATGTTTAGTAGGGAAATAATGGTTGTACGAATCATCTTGTGAGTATTCGTCGCCGTTCGAGCTTCTAAAATTGAATTTATCCTTGGCTTTTCTAAAATTGGACTCAGGCAGAATAAATAAGCGAATACAATTTAATAAACTTGATTTACCAACATTGCCTTCCCCTAATAAAATGGTGTGATTATCAAGATCAATCTCTGAATAACAAAATCCAGCAGAATCAACCACCACTAATTTTTTTAACGTAACGTTCATATTACTAGACATTCGGGTTTCCTATAATTTAAATTCTAATATGGCTTCTTGTTCCATAAAGCATTTATTAGTTGCAATGAGTTTATTTAATGATATTAAACCCAGTTCTTTTGATGTCTTTAAAGTCATCATAAATTGGTCTGTATCTAACGGTTTTTTAACAAAATAAGGGCTGAGTTTAATATTGGGCTCTAGAAACTGCGCCTTATCACCGAGCATATTCTTCATAGCCTTGAATATTTTTAGACCTCCATAATCATAATCAAAGAAACAAATAACGTTGTTGTATCTATTTAAAAAATCCGAATTTAATTTATTACTGATTTGATTGCCTGCACCATAGATTATATCTGTATTTTCAAATGACCAATCGCTATCAAATATTTCATTTAATTTCTGAAACAAAGTTTCTTTAGTGAAAAATAATTCAGAATTTTCAACAATTAAAGCTCTTTTTTTATTAGTGAATAAACAATAAATTTCTTTGGACAGGCACAATACAGTATCAGGATGAATAGAATCTGAATATTGGTGATAGGCTAATAAAAAGCTAGTTGAAGTGTTGATTTTATGTGAGTCACCCTTTAAAGTCGCTTGTACTCTAGTTTTTGGTTCAATACACAGATGACGTAATTCATCAAGAATCGACTCATCTTGTATATCTAAGAGGTAACGAGGTGGTTTGATAAGTGTCGCACAATCTAAGTTCTGGATATTTTCATTAAGTTGTTCAGGTAATAGTGATAAAAATACTTGATAATTAATTGGTTGATTATTTTCGATTTTATCAAGATACGCTTTTAATCGCTTGTCATACATCCTAATTGCTTCCTATTAAATTACCTGCAGAGTCAGGGTAGTTGGGGATAGTTGTCATTAATTCCCATCTAGGCCGTTACGTATTTTATTGTTTATTTAATTATTATTTTCAGTTATCTTAATAAATTAACTAAATTATATATTGATCATTTATGTCATCAGATGAAATCTTTAAAGTCATTGAACTACTGTTATATTGGGAAGGTGAATGTCGACCCAATGATATTGGAACAATCATACCTTTAGGTGATACAACAATTAAAAAGCATTTTAGGCAATACAGAGAGTTGAATCCTAATCAATGTTATTATGATGATAAACTTAAAACACATTGTATATCCGATAATTTTGAATCTACAAAAATCAATCAAGAATTTTCTGAGTACCAATCACTCCTAAGTCGAGAGGATCGATATTCTGATTTAAACCTTTTATTTACACCCATTAGGAACATTACATCACCTGTCATTCGCGACATTAACAAAGCAATTCGAAACAAAACCGCTATTAACATAAAATATCAATCCATGTCTTCTGAAGGCACTAGGTTAATACAGCCTCACACCATTATAAACGACGGACTTAGATGTCATGTTCGTGCTTTTTGCCACAAACGTAAAATGTTTTTAGACTTTGTTATCAGTCGAATTGTTAAAATAATGAGTATTGAGCTAATTCCAAGGCAAGACAATCAGGCACTTCAGGATATACTTTGGAACACCAACATTGATATTGTCATAATTCCAGACCCAAGACTTACGACTCATCAACAAAAAACTATTGAATTGGACTATGCAATGACACTGGGTAAAAAAACTATCCAGACACGTGCAGCGCTTGTTCAATATGTAGTTAAACGCTTAAGGGTTGATTTACCGTTACACCCACTACCTCAAGATCAACAAATTGTACTAGATCTCGAAAGTTCAAAACGTATCATTCAATATTTGCCCTAATTTACATAAATACGCCAATAAATTCATTACTTAACCTCATAACCCCCTCAATTCTATACAGGTCCTTAAATTCTTCTAGTATTTGAATTTTAAACCAGTTCAATTTATGTTTATATAATCATCAATGTAATCATTGTGATTGTGTGTGTCTAGCATAATACTAATTAATATAAACAGATCATTAAAGCGGTATCTAAAGGAAATATAATGTCTAAAAAACAACCCATTAACTTTGTGCTAATGCCTGACAATATCAGCAGTGCACAATTTAAGGACCTACTTGCACAGGACCGCTTTAGTCACGTTAAAGTGGGTGATTTTAGCGCTCTCATTAATACAATTTCAGAGTATTACTTATTACCCACTATTGAAAGTATGCAAATTATCGATGAATACTCAACGTCAATAAGAGATGCATCATTATCATTAAACGAAACATTCTGGTCAAAAAGTATAAAAGTAGATGAAACGGGTGTTTTAGCTCAATTAGAGCAAACTTTAGATCATATCTATAACAGCCTCGCACTCGACACTAAACTATCAACGCAATTAATAAAGTCAGACATCCATCAAGCAACTAGAATCACTGAATATTTTACGGATACCTGTTTATTAGCAAAAAAAATGGGTCATTTAAGACCTGCAATTCAAGAGATTAGTCGACACTTTTTAGACATTGCAGATCAACCTAGTACTGTGCATATCAATCTAATCATTCCAGAACAACTTGAGCTTAATATATGGCAGTGCGAAGTTGTGAATGTATTACTTTCCAAGAATATTAATAACACTCAATATCAAGCCATTCATAAAATGCTACACGCTACCTACAATATTGAGTCTAAAAATACAGATTTACAAGGTTACTCTAAAAAGCTATTTAATAATAATGGACAAGAATCAACTCAATTTAATAAGCTAAATATACTAAGCTGTCGCGATCCTTTAGAAGAGTCTGAAATATTGGTCAATCGTATTCAACAATCCATTAATGAGGGAAATAAACCACAAGACATGGTTGTTGTACTACCAAACAATTCAATTTACCAACAACTATTACCTAATCTCTTTAAAAAATCAGGCATACAGGTTTCAAATCTTAGCAACACTCAAGAATATCAAGAATGGCATATACAGTTAGTAAAAGACTTAGTGTCTTTGCACGCGTCTAAAATTAACCGAGATGACCATATCAAACCTTTACAAGTAGCATCTATTTTAATAAATCCATTAATGCCTTGGTCTCTTAAATTTGCTCAGTATTTATTAGAAAAATTTGAATATTACGGTAATTTCGATTTTGTATCCGACTCCATAAAACACACAGAATTACTCACACTCCTTATTGAAAGCAGCGAAGATTTAATCATTTGGCTTAAAAAAGTGGTTACCCATCTACTGTTTCCCAAAATAACCGGCGCTTATAATGAACAATCCATAAATGAATGTTTACTTCATGTAGAGCGTTTATTAGATTCAAATTCAGACTTAACACGCAGTGAGTCCTATATTGCGGTGGCTAAACAGTTGCAGCCTCAACGATTTAACATTAATAAAAGTGATAATGACTGGTTGATAAACAGCGTACTGATAGCCAATGAAAAAGACTTACTGTTACATCCTGTCCAGCATTTATTTATCATTGGTTTTAATGACACTAATTATGAACCCAAATTAAATATTAACAGTGTATTTAAAAATTCAGATTGGCATTCTATTGAGCAATTAACAGGATTAAACGTTTTTCAATCCATTCAAGAAGACACAACCTTCGAACATCATTTTAAGCGTTATTTTCAAATAGCCAGCAACAACATTGAAATCAGCTTAAGTGAATTAGATTTTGATGGAAGTAAACTTCAGCCCAGCCAAACAATAATAGATTTAGCATTAGTATCACAATCTAAATCTAATATTGATATTTTTAATTTAATAAACAATATTAAAAATCAGCCCGACTTTCCCTTCCTTAAATTTAATAAACACATAAAGAAAACTCCTGAAGTTTCAAATAACAAGACTATTCATGATCTAAATTTAAATACAGATTTGATTAATTTACATAAAGATAAAGACAATAATCAAAAACCTGAATCGCCAAGCAGTTTAGACAAAATGATGATCTCACCCCTTGCTTGGTTATTAGACAAACAAGGATTAAGATCTAAAGCTTGGGATATCCAAGACTTTAGCGTGACGTTAATGGGAACAATCGCTCATAAAGTTTTTGAATTGCATTTTAAATCCGACAATAATGTCAGTTTAAGCAATTACGACGAATTATTTGATAAAGCCATATTAGCTGAAGCACCCTTTATCAACATACCTAAATGGCGAATGGAGCGAAAACAACTAAAGGAAGAAACCAGAATTTCATTAACTGTATTTTCAGACTTTTGCAAAAATCATGATTGGGAAAACTACATGCAAGAAGGTAGATTAACCGGAGAATTATTTAATTTACCGGTTAAAGGGTTTGTTGATGCTGTATTTAAAAAAGATAACGATCTTCTCATTGTTGATTATAAAAAATCGGCATCAAAAAAGTTTGTAAGTCGATTAAATTCAGGTTTTGAATTACAAACAATGATATATAGAAAGTTAATCATAAATACACAACCCAATGCTAAAACGGTTCGTAGTGGCTACTTTACATTAAATGATAAAACACTCGTACTAGACAAAGAAACCGAATGCTCGATACGTGAACTACAACAAGTTCAAATAAATAACAATACAGACGAGCAATCAATGGAAGCGGAGACTTTAATAAAATTAAGAATAGAGCAGCTTAAAAAAGGTGTGATAGAACTTAATGGTGACGACCATAAAGCAATATGGGACAAAAGAGGTATCAATACCGAATATTCCATTAGTAGTAACACCCTAGTTTCTAATTTCTTAAAATCATCCGTTTCTAAAGAGAAGGCATCATAATGAGTACTTTTTTAGATTTAAAGACACCGTATAAAGAAGTGAGTTTAATTGGTGCTGGCGCGGGTTCCGGTAAAACATATCATATCCAAAAAACAATCGTTGAGTGGATTGAACAAGGCCATATACAGGCTGACAGAATATTAGCGGTCACCTTTACAAATGCAGCCGCTAATGAAATGAAAGAGCGCATAAGGCTTGCACTCATGAGCAAAGGATTAATTGAGCAGGCTAACTTAATTAGAAATTCACAAATTTCAACCATTCATGGTTTTGGTTTAAATATCATCGAGCGATTTAGTTATGAACAAGGATTATCACCTTTACCTAGACAATTAACTGAAAGTGAGCAAGATATTTTAATTAAACTTTCATTAAGTGATATAAGTATAATTGAAACGATTTTAGATGATTTAAAACAATGGGGATATAAAGGTAATTTTAACGGTAATAGTTATAGTTCTGCTGTCGATCTATTAAGAAAAGACATACTGGGTGTAATTCATAAACTTCGTATTATGTCATTGGACGCTAATCAACAAACAACAAAATTGCTCATTAATAAAGCGACACAATTTCTTAAAAATGTGTACAAAGAACAACCTTTTAAAGAAGAAACCTTAAATAAAGAATTATGGACTGCCATTCAAGACATAAAAAATATCTATTCGGAAGAGCAGTTAATGAATGACTGGGGATCTAATAATGATTCTAAAAAATTCATAAAAACTCTATTTGATGCTTCCGAAGAAACAATAAAATCCAACTGGAACTTTTGGGTTAATTTACAAAGTATCGAAACAGCACCAAAAATATTTAATAAAAAAACAGGCGAAATAAAACATAAAGACGGCGAACTTGCTTTTAATGTATGGCATGCTGCTGATAAATTACAATACCATCCTGGCCCATTACGCCAAGCCATAGAACATATCACTATTTTAATTCAATCTGCTGTAGAAGCATTAATAGAATATCAAACCCTTAAAGCAAACAGCTCATTAGTGGACTTTGGTGATATGGTTGATTTATCTGAAAAATTATTAAGTCACAATAGTTGGATAGAAGAAATCAAACAACAATTTGACTGTGTGATTATTGACGAATTTCAAGACACTAATCCTCTGCAGTTTTCACTGCTTTGGAAAATACAACAAGCGGGAGTGCCTGCCTTAGTAGTAGGTGATATCAAACAATCAATTATGGGGTTCCAAGGTTCAGATGCCCGATTATTTAGCTCAATGTTAGAAGAAAACAAATCAAATTCAGAAGAGTTAAAATACAATTGGCGCAGCAGTAATGAAGTAATGACATTCATTAATGCATTAGGCAAACAGCTTTATAACGATGCGTATCAAGCTTTAACACCTATGGCCAAGTTAGAGTCGACCCTAGCACCTTTACATATTATTAAATTTGATAAAAACAAATGGACAAACGCAAATCGAGATAGTAAAGATAAATTAAGTTATATCCAACATAGCGACACAGTGATAGCCAATCATATTTTTCAATTATTAAATTCAAACAATACAGTTATTGATCAACACTCCAAACAAAGTCGGGCTATACGCCCAAATGATATTGCACTTTTGGCAAATTCACATAGTAAATTAATGCGTTATTCGAATGCATTGCGTGAATTCGGCATTACCAGCCAAGTGAAACAAAAAGGTTGGTTTAATTCCGCATTAATTAAATATTTAATGGATGCATTAAGTGTATTGGCGAATCCAAATGATCAGTATGCAAAAATCTGTGTCAAAGTCATTCATAAACAAGAATCTACTTTAGAGCATGCGTTAATTGATTATATAAACCAACAAACACCAAAATCAATTTCATCTGTCACCATTGATGCCTTAACAAATTTAAATAAAAGTTTAAAAACAACCTCAGTTAAGCAAATTATCGTGAGCTGTATTGATACATTAAATATATTTGATTTCTGTGTATCTAACATTAACGGCGAACAAGAGCGAGCAAACACTTTAAAGCTTATTTCATTAGCTGAAAAATTTGAAATAACTCAGCCCGAAAGCCTTGAAGCCCAAGGGATTTACGGAAGGAATTTATCCTGTTTCATTTTATGGTTGAATATAAATCATGACGACTTTGACACTCAACCTGACATAGACAGTAATAATGAAAACGCCGTAGTACTAAGTACTTGGCATGCTTCAAAAGGATTAGAGTGGCCAGTGGTATTAGTAGGAGAGTTAGAAAAACAGTTTACACCCTCACTGCCTAATACAAAAATCACTTATGAATTAGATGATAATGAAGAATCTGTCGTCTCTAATATGTTAGAAAATGCTTACACCCAAATCATTCCTAATTTTATTGATCCAGTACAGAAAAAACGATTTGAAGCACAGTTATTAGAAAGTGAACAAAATACACTTAAGAACCTATGTTATGTCGCAATGACACGAGCAAGAGAGCAATTAATTTTACCTTGGTTTGATGCTGATAAAGACAATAATATTATAAGCCTGTTAAGAGATTTAAATATTGAAAAAATCGAAGATTTAAAAGTAAAATCGACATTAGCACTTGTTAGAAGTACCGATGATATTAAATCATTAACCGACAATAAAGCTGAAGAATATCAAAAACCCTATGGTCGTATTTTGATCAAACAACAAGATTTAGCCGATAAAATATTAGCTCGTGTTAGCCCTTCAACGATGGTCAAAGATAATAGCGCAGAGTATAAAGATTATTTAAAACAGTTTAAAACCTCACAAATTATAGACATCAATCAAACTGTAAATCTTGATGAAATTCGTCAAAAAAATCCAGCTAATATCGTAGGCGATTGGATTCACTATTGTTACCAAACATTACTTTCAAATCCACTTCTTGAAAATAGATTGTTTAAAAAATTAAATGAATTTTCTAATTACCCAGAATTAATTAAAGATATAATCACCCAAATTAGTCAATTTAAAACGGCACTACAGAAAAACCTGCAAGCAATTGGCTTTGAACAAGAAGTACCAATATTGACAAAATCCGGTAATGGGGCAACGATTTCAGGAATAATTGACTGTTTAGTTGAACTAGAGAGGGGTTACATCATAATTGATCATAAAACAGATGAGGATGTCAGCGATAAAGCATTTGAGCACCATACCCTACAATTATCCGCTTATGCGAAACACCTAAACTTAGACAAACCTATCATTGGTGTGGGTATTAACTGGGTGAGAACGGGAAATATTAAAATACTTAGTATTTCTTAGTAATTAATCACGGCATATCTAATAAAATAGTTGTTACTTTAAACACCTACCCAAAAATGGCTGGGGGTTTAAATGAGTGATTAAATACATATATTCAAATAATAAATTATGCTTTTATATGCTCCACAAACACTATTGATCAACTACACCAAATCATAGAAAATACATTAATAAAACACGACAGTAAGTAATATAGACACTATAAGCACTATTGATCAACTACACCAAATCATAGAAAATACACTTATAAAACACGACAGTAAGTAATATATACACTATTTATAAACTATACCAAATTATAATTGGTTCATTAATAAATTTTGATCATAGCCAGTATTTATATTGTATTCATCATGAAGATGATCGTCATTTTTATATAAATTTTTATAATGTAACTCAAAACATGTTAATAACATCTGATCTATTCAGGTTAATTCAAAAACAAAGGAAATATTATGGCATTTTTGTCCTTGCTCGATGACCGAGTAAAACCAAAAGGCTCACGAGACCCACTGGGGTTCGAGCTTATATGGAGTAAACTAGGTCGTAAAATTATTGGAAACCTGACAACTATAACCAGTTCTTCAGAAAATTTTGCAACCGCTTTACTTGGTTTTTCCTTGGCTAATGAGATCGTAGGTAATGATCTAATAAAAGATCGTTCAAAGGCAGTAAAAGATGTATTTTTACGTTTTGAGCAGATCGCTGCTTATATGCGAAAACATAAAAAATCCAAATCTGTAATGGGGGTTAACCGAGTTTCAAAACGTCTTGAAGATAACGGTATTACTGAAATACAATTAGGTAATTCAGCAGGCGCTCAAATTCTAAGTAATCAAAGTAGTTACGGATTGTGGGGCCTATATTCAACTGCAATGCGAGATACAGGATTAGTAGCAGGTGAGGCTAGAATATTAACAGATTCTGGCCGAATCCTAGTAAACATGATCGAAGCAAAAATTGATAAATCGTCGTTTATAAAATTGATTGAAGCTAAAGAAATAAGTAAAGCTAATATTAATAAGTATGCTGACTCTATCTACTGCGCTATTAATAATGACGCGGTACAAAAAAAACTATTGGAAGCACTTTTAGAAGGCTCGTCTGGTGAAAAAGAAAATTTACAGAAAGAGTTATGGGGAAATACCCTTGCACTAATTTCAACAAAAAATAAGTCAACTGATAACAATAAAAGGGGCAGTGTTGCTGCGTTTATTAACCAGTTAGCCAGTACAGATAATTTATCTACACAGTTACAAACTGCCCTACAGAATATTCAGTCAGTAGAACGTTTACTGGTAACAATGAATAATATTTTTCACTTTTGCAGAATGAATAACGGTAAAACAATTGAGAGTGTCGCATTATTAATCGAACAACAAGGTTATAATTTTGATTCACTCGATGAAAATATTGAGGGTGTCCAAATTCCGCATAAAACAATTACCCTTCAACCTATAAAACAGCTGAAAAATAAAGATATCAAAGGCGCAATTCGATCCATTCTGGCATTAAATAAAGAAATAATGAAAAAACGTGGTGGCGCAGCTTGGATTACTGAAGAAAAAGGTGTGTTGGATGTTGTAGTTAAATCAGAGTCAGCCAGCCTTCTCACTGATGAAAAACTCCATACAATTTGGCACTATGACTATTTTTTCCGTTCATATCTAAGTATTGCAAAAAAATATGCCACAAACCATTATAACAAGGAAGGGTAACTATCATGGAAGCAGCACAGTCTATAACAGAAAAATTAACCAATATAATTGGTGATCGAAAAGTATTATCAGCCATTTTTACGACCTTCAATTTTGAACCTAATTTTTTTGAACTGGATATTATCGCTGAATTACTTGCTCAAGACATCTGCTATTCTGCTGATGAGCGTATAAAAACGTTCCAAGTAAGAGAAGCACTGCGATTATCAAATTTACCGATTAGTGTGTTTTTCGACAAACAAATGTTTATTTCAGAAGCTGATCAATCACCACAGATGGAATACCTATGTCACGGTGTAAATAAAGGAAATGCATGTTTTCATGCAAAAAACATTTACCTTCTTGTTGAAGATGAAACTACAAAAACAGAATCATTATTAATTGCCTCCGGGTCAAATAATATTACTCGAGCAGGATGGTGGAAAAACATTGAAGTACAGCATTGGGAAGAAATAACAGTTAAAGGCACATCCAAACGTTTTATAGAAGCTTTAAAGAAGGATATCAAAAGTCTTGATAATTATTCTCGAGCACAGAAAGATAACGATAGAGCATTAATTACAATTAAAAATTATTTAGACAAAATAAATATTAGAAAATCGGGGGGAAACATTCATTATTACGGCCTTCAGGATGGAAACTGGTTTGATTGGTTATCAACTCTTGAAGGAACACCGTTAGGAGCAACAGCTCAATGGAATCTAGAAATAATCTCTCCGTTTTTTTGTGAAAATTCAAAAGATAATTTACATACAAAATTTTGGGAAATTGGTGTTAAAAACATATCTATGCTACTTCCTATCGACATAGACAAAAAAGCTTTATGCGATACTAATTATTTTGAGCACATTAATAATTGTGACAATATTGAGTGGGCACAATGGCAGGATAATATTACGGCAAGTATGACTAAAGGTACGGATATTTTCCGAAATCTGCACGCTAAAATATATCATTTTTATAATGATGTACAAGCATGGTTATTTGTAGGATCAATCAATTTTAGTAATAAAGCTTGTAGTATTTATAACGAAAAATCTTCAAATATTGAATCAGGATTTTTCATTAAAATAAAAGTAAATGGTCCTATGTTACAATCGTTAAATTGTGACACTTACAAAGATTTCAAACAATCAACAGAAGATAATATCCCAATAAATAATGAATCAAATAACGATATAAAAGTACAAATTCCTGATATAGCGATAAGTTATGATTGGAAAGATAAAATTCTGATTGCATCAATCGAAGATGATAAAGCATATAAAATCAACATTATTGCAAATGACAATAAAACCATAATTGAAAATTGGGATGTTAATAAGGCTTACAATAATTCTATAGAATCGTTAGAGAAAGAACTAACAAATGGTGCATTTGTTAGAGTTACAGGTGTTGATACTCATACTCAAATAGAATTTCCAACTCACAAAGTAATGATACAGCAAACTGGTTGGAGCCATAAAGAACTCGATATACCAAAATTAACACCTGAACAAATATTAGCAATTTACGCAGGAATGAGCCCAAGTCAACGTCAAAGTACCATGCTTAATGCAATACTTAAAAAACTAATTCAGCAAAACTTAAGTGGTGAAAATACTACGGTTGATTCGACACAAACAGATGTCGATTTATTTTGTGAATATGCAGAAATATTCACTTCCTTTAAAAATTTCAAAACGCTATTGAATTCATCATTAGAATCTAAATCACAGGATGTTGATTATTATATCAGTGGGACAGGTATGGATAGTTTACCCACATTGCTTAAACTATTAGAAGACAGCAATACAGTAAACTCTAAAACGTTCGACCCTGTAAATAGCTATTTAATATTGCTAAGTGCACAAGAATTGCTAATGATACCCAGCTTTAAATCTAGAGCCAATACTAAAAAAACAATCAACGATATTACTAAAAAAATCACCTTAATTAAAAAAGAAATACAATTTAAAGATGATCCGACTGTAGAGTTTTTTGATTGGTTTGAAGAACAATTTAGAATGGAATATAAAACTATAGACAATACAAAGCAGGTGACTCAATGAATGTACTTGATTTAGAAACAGCTGGCACAATACTAGATTTTTCAGGTAAACAAGCGTCACTAGAAAATCTTGGCGAAATACAAAAACAAGGCGCTGTTGCACTGCATAATATGATTGCTGATAAAAACATTGGCCTTGGTTATTTGGCCGACGAAGTAGGAATGGGCAAAACATATATTGCATTAGGCGTAGTAGCCTTAATGCGATACTTCAATCCGTCATTACGTGTATTATATATTTGCCCAAGTCGAAATGTTCAAGATAAGTGGATACGAGATTATAAAAGTTTTATTGAACATAATGTAAAGGTTTCGCAAAATAGAATCCGCACACTCGATGGGTTGCCAGCTGCACCATATGCGAATTGCCGAACAATGCGAGAGCTGATTGAAAGTTCGAGCCTTGGTTATTATTCAGATTTTTTTATTGGTAAAAACAGCTTCAGTATGGGCTTAAAAACAGCCTATGATTCAGACGATCAATATTATAATGGTAAACTTAACGATTTAAAGGATCTTTTGCCTGCTCATGTAATTTGTGACATAAAAGCAGACAAAGCATATGTTAAAGATCAATATGCACAAGCCTTAAACTATGTACTGCCTACCTTTGATTTAGTTGTCATAGATGAAGCCCATAATTTCAAACACAGCAAACTAAGCAGTGATCGAAACCGTGTTTTATCAACAGTACTAGGGATTGGCGAAGGATTAACAACTCGTGTTAAAAACGCATTATTATTATCGGCTACTCCTTATGATAGAAATATAGAACAATTGCGTAACCAACTTAAATTAGTCGGTAAAGGTGAACTTTTAGGTGATACTAAAAGTAGCGATCGAGAACAAATTCAAAAAACATTAAAAGCATTTATGGTCAGGCGCTTAAACACCCTAAATATTGATGGCGTAGATCATACAAGAAATATGTATCGAGTCGAACATCGCACCGGCATACGTGCAGATATAAACTTACAGTGTAATAAACAAAAACTAGTCATGGCGCTTGTACAAAAGAAAGTAGGAGAATCATTAAGCAGGCAAAGTAAAAGCGCAAGTTTTCAAACAGGTATGTTGGCATCTTTTGAAAGTTTTGCACAAACTACAAAAACAGAAACCGTTCAATTTGATGGTGAAGTATCTGACACAACAGATGCACCAGATCGTCATGTTATTGATCATATCGTTGATAGTTATAAAGAAAAAGGTCTTGGCGCAACCTTACCACACCCAAAAATGGATTCAGTCACAAACCAATTAAAAATTGATGCATTAGATAATAATCGCAAACAATTAGTGTTTGTAAGACGAGTAAAAAGCGTAAAAGAAATAAAAAACAAACTAGAAGAGCATTATAATAACTGGCTAATAAAACATATAAATAAAATACTAAATGATTCTCGTGATGCAACTAAAGTGTTCAAAGAATTATTTGATGCTTATGCCCTTGCCAGTCAAGTGAAAAACAATGATATATCAGACGAGTTAAAAGTAGTTAAGCGTAAAAAAATACCAACTGAATCAAAAGAACAAGAAGATAACCAACCGCCAAAGAACGATTCTTTTTTTACTTGGTTCTTCAGAGGGGCTATGGATTCACCCGCCATTCCAATAATGGATAAAAATAAATATTCAACACCAGAGAATATGCGAAATTCATTGGTAGCAAAAAATAATAAGAAAATTCTATTGTTAGAACCGAATTGGGCAAATTTTCTATGCACTGAAGAGTCTATTGATTTAAAAAAGGTTCTATCCAACAACATTGATGTCATTTTAAACTTATCGAAAAAACACTTAGTCAGCACTCTATTGATCGATGAACTGGATACTTACAATGCTTGCCAGATTGGGTTTATTGAATACTTGATGGGTGAGGGTAAAAACTATTTAAAGCCATTATTTACATATTTATCCTCAAAGAAAGAAACGCCTGATACAACAGAAAAAAGGATGTTAACAAAAGAACAAGTAGAATCAAGTTTGATGCAGGAAACATTTGCAACAACGTTATTTGACTACGGACTAGAAAATGACTTATATCCGTACCAAAAAGAGGTGTATCAAAAAATTGTAGGCATCCATACAGATACAAACACATCCGTTGTTAAGTTATTAGATAAATTGCAAATTCATACGTTATTAATTAGTCAATGTTTACGAACAGGGCACGGCCTAATAGACACTTATCTAACGAATATTATAACGACCGAAAATAAATCAAATTCAATAAGCAATAGTTGGATGCAAACACTTGTATCTTGCCTCAAACAACAAAAATCAAAATCTGAATTTTCTACTTTTAAAGAACTTCATGGTATTTCAGCGCAGTTAGATTTAATTATTAAAACTAATATTCCAGATGCTTATAGAATTAAATCAGAGGGGCGTCGGTTATATATCAGCAATCAGTTAAATCCAGTATCACCAATAAATGGTGCCACTGGCGAAACTTCAAATAACCGATCATCTCAAGCCCGAAAATTCCGTATGCCTGGATATCCATTAGTATTAGTCTCAACCGATGTATTTCAAGAAGGGGAAGACTTACATACCTTTTGTGATAGCGTGGTACATTACGGACTTTCAAATTCGCCTGTCAGTATTGAACAAAAAACAGGGCGCGTTGATAGAGTCGCGGCACTCGCACATCGTCATTTATTAACGGATAAAATTCAGGATAATCATTCTAGAGATAACGATAAAATTCAGGTGAGTTTCCCACATGTGAAACAAAGTATCGAACAACTTCAAGTACGTCAAGTATGTACTGATATGAATATATTTCTAAAGTCACTGCATAATATCTCATCGAATCAAAACGAAGCTAAAAAAGATGTCAACACACAGCAAGCTTTACTTGATAAGTCTGCCATACCTAATCAAATCATGGACTTTCTTGAAACACCATATCCCGCTATCACTCAAAAAAACTTAAACAATGGCAAACCTCAATTTGTGCAAAATCAAACGAAAAAGTCCGAGGCTTTGCAAAAACATGTAAATGCTCTATTACAAGAACAGAAAGTGACAAATACATTTGAGAATAATAAACTCATCAATGTTACATTAAAATCTGCTCGCCTCAATGGTGAAACTATTCTTTCTGGACAATTAAAATGTGATGAAATTAATGTTGATAAATGGTCAAAAGCAGATTTGTTTAGAGAAATGGAAGAACGTTCAATTTCAACCCATCACAGAGTCTGCGCTGTGCCTATTTCTAATGGACAATACCAACTTTATAAAGATGTAGAGATGCTGGTCTGCGACGAAGAAACAACCCAGTTAGATGATGTAGAAGACTTCTTTAAACGTTTTGAGTCCAACCATTCATCAGAGTTAAAACCAGCAAAATCCAACATTGTTAATAAACTATTTAAACAAGTAAAAGAGAGCGGCTCCCTACAATTCGACAATCACTCATCGGGGTTTCATTGTGTCCCATTTTATGAAAATGAAAGTTTTGGTTTTAATGTAACATTTAACCCTGACACTATTGGTCAAAGAAGTCACAAAGTATATATCTACGAGTCAGACAATCACTGTGTATTCGTTAGTAAAGCGGTGTCCGGTGAGTTATTTACTGGTAAAAATATAGTAAACAAAATAATTAAATACACATGGGTAAGAAATAACCATACAGATATTGTTGAATTCTATTTAGATAAAGTAAATGACATTACTGGCAGGGCAATACACCCAATTGCATCATTAGATATTAAGGAGTTTGAGTACTGTATTTATACACTAGCAGCTCAGGCAGATCGATTGGAGTATATCTTTAAAGAAGCAGATGAGTATTAGCGCAACCACAAACTAACGCGATACTAACAAACTTCATAATAGCGAATTTTAATGTTACATGGACGTAACAACATTATTTTAATTTTCTACTAAAATTTCAACCACTTCAATTTTATAACCTAAATAATCTGCAATGATAAGTTTCGTTTTTTGACTCATATCGCCTTTTAAAAAAGAATCTAAAGTGGGTTTAGATAAATTACAAACTGAAATTATATGTTTTTTTCTAACTTTTCCTTGTATTTTTTTATTAATTAAGTTTATTAATTCGTTATCAACTAAGTTGGTATTATTTGACATTGTTAGTTTCCTTCATTGTTATAATGATTGATTTGATTCCTTGTTAAACACTACCCATCTTATATCGTTGCAATTCTTTTTGTAATTGACTGTCTTGTTCACTGTGATTATACGGCCAAAATAATTGTGTGTAGGTTTCATTTAAAGCTGGAATCACTTCATTTAATTTAGCGATACTACTTATACTGCCTATTACATAAGTGGGTATCTCCGGTTTTGATTTAAGTGCGCTGTAACCATTTGGCATTAAGTTTTTACTAATACTGCTTAACGGTACTTGGTTTGCGCAGCCCGGTGCATTTAGCATTTGTTCTAATAAACTTGTATTGCCTGCTATATTTCGTTTGCCTATATATAGGGCTGCGTCTCGATAACCTGCCGGTTCACTTTTCCAACCTTGTTTGATGGCTTGTTGGAATGTTCTTACAGCTGCTGTTGTATAGCCTATTTTTCTTCGGCATATAAAACTTAAAGCATTATAAGCATACGCATTAGCCAATGCTTCTTCTAAAGGCTGGTGTGGATGTGATAGTTGTTTGTTATATTGCCGTTTTTTATAATCTAAATAAATACTACGTGGCTGTCCAAAGGCTGCTGATAAGACTTCCATATGGGTTGCCGCCGACTCAACAAGATGATGATAAAATTCATGTTGAAAAATATCAAAAACCAATAAGTGTAATAATATTTCTTTATTCCAAATTCGTAAGTGTGCTGACTGTGCATACATACGATCACAATAACCCAGTATTTCATCAGCATTTAGATAAATACCCCATTGTTCTTTTGCAGTAAAATGAAAAGGGTGATAAAACGCCAAAACCTCATTGGGTAATTGTTGCCAACTAAGTTCACGCAAAAAAGATGCAGGATTTTTCTGTGCGTGTAATAAATCATCACCTTTTATATCCAGGCCTTGTTGCTGATTAAAATGGTTATTGAGTTCATCTTTTTGAGCTTTAGATAAACGTATTACGGGTTCTAAATTTTCGGTTTGTTTACGTGTTTGTTGAAATGCAAAAATATGAGGTCGACAATCATTATAAAAATCATCAGTTAAATTGACTTTATCTAAATTTGATCGTTGATGGCGCAGTTGATGCGAATCTAACCAAAAAAGTAACGTGGTGAATTTTTCATCTAGTTTCGGTGATACTGTAAATGTCATCTTTTCATCCTATTATAACTTTTTTTAGGGTTGTTTTCTTACACTCACGATAGTTTTATACTGCACTTAAATACTAGGTTAAGCAATGAGATATTTGATAATAAACAATAAGACAAAACTTAAGTAATACAGCTGGAATCAATCGACAATTATAATACTAACCACATCATTTCTAATAAAACAGCAGTTAATTACAGCACCTAGCCAAAATTGGGCAGGTGTCTAACTAAACCTAATATTAGTTATATTTTGAAACTATTATGTGGTTGTATATACAAAATAAACGACACAAAAGAAGCATTAGCTAATACGAATTTTGTAATCTGAATCACTCAAAACAGCAAATTCTACTCTTGAATCAACACAGATAAATTGAACGAGAATTATAATATGGATCATGAACAAGTTAACGGCAATGTAGCAACCAACTCACATTTAGATACTATTGATGAATTTTGTTGTACCGACACATTATTAGAAGTCGATTTAGTTGATAGCAATAATTTTCTAAAAGTGGCAGAAACCTTAACGCGTATAGGGGTGATGTCCAAAAAAGATAAAACATTATTTCAAAGTTGTCATATTTTACATAAACAAGGTCGTTATTATATTGTTTCGTTTAAGGAACTGTATGTATTAGACAATAAAGAAGACAATCTTAAATCGGATGATATCAAACGTAGAAACGCAATCGCTGAATTATTAGAGCAATGGAATTTAATTGATATTGTGAGTGATTATGAAAAAGATGACAGTGAAAAGAAATTGAAAAAGATTAAAGTTGTAAAATTCGCAAATAAAGACAAATGGAACTTACAGCCAAAATATACAATAGGTAAAGACTGAACAATTTTATAGTGTTAATGAACAAACTAACTCGGGCCAATCTAAGGGTTAAGCCAATTATTGATAAACGATTGTAGAGTTTAATGATTTAATTCAAGTGATACACCAGGCTGTCCTAAAAGTGTGAGTGGGTGAGGATGAAAAAACGACAGGCTAAAACCAGCACACACGCTGGTAAAACATTTTTTGGCTGTTGTTTTTAGTTTTGTTGTTTTTATCGTAGGTCGACTTTTAAGTCGTCAAAACAAAAAACGCGGTCGAATTTATTTTCTTTCAGGTTACATAGATCCGCTTGGTTTGAAAATTTTGTTGTTTAATAAGGGCTGTGAATGAATATACTGTTAAATACATTAATTAAAAAAGAGTTTGTGGGAAAGTAAGATTTCTACAGCCTCGTTATGAATACAGCCGAATTTGGATTACCAGCTAGATTTAGGAGATAATTTTATGAGTAGTAAAAAATTAGAAAAGTACTTTGGAAATGACAATTTGCAAATGCGTGTTTCGTGGCTTGAACTTTACGGACATCAATCGAATGTTTGGGGAGAAACTTGCAGTATTGAATTAGAGTGGGTTGTTGAAATTGTAGATTCTTTTTACGTAAGCAAGCCATGCTGGAAAGAAATATGTGAGGCTGCTGACCGAATAGACAGTACCGCCCTAGATTTGAACATGTTTTGTGAATGGGATAACGAACCAGATATAGTTGATATATACCAATTTTATTTTTCTGATATAGAGATTGCTAAAGCAATGGCATTAAGGGTTCAAAGTAGTGCCAGAAACAAAAGAAAAGACAATGTACGTAGAATTAGACTAGAAAAAGCTGGCGGTTTTCATGATCAAAGTATTCTAGCTAAACTGTATGAAATCCAGCAAGGTTGTTGCTACTTCTCTGGAGAACCACTAATAAAAAACCCGAAAAACTATGTAATAGATCACATTAAGTCTATTTATAAAGGGGGCACGAATTGGCCAAGAAATCTCGCTTTAGTTCTAAGGGAAATAAATACATGGAAAGGAGGTCATTCAACTTCAGCTCAAACACTGAAATGGCTAGCTAAAGAGCGAGGGCAACATTGGCTGCGTAATCAAAAAGAATTATGTAAAGAAGTCGATCTTCGGCGCGAGGCACTTGATAAAGAATTTCGGAACAAGCATAAAATCAACTCATAACCGTATTGTTAAGGAATAAGAGATGGTTGAAAACTTACAGTGGATGTCTCGAGTAATTTTTGTATCAGGTAACTTTGACAAAGTTGATCTGGTTCGTTTGGTTTAGAAGACACGACACCCTTATGGTTCGTTAGCTAATGTCAAAAGTGGATGTCCTTTTTTGGTTTTTATACTCATAAAACAAGATTTTCTAGTTGTGGATGTCTCGAATAGGTTTTATTTTAAGTTACTTTTCTCCAAATAACTCAATCCACTTTGATTTAACCCCGTGGAAAGGGTGATGTGGGAGAGGCGATCCCATCACGGTTTTTGAAAATGGATCAATAAATTAAATCACTTGAAAAGTGGTGGGTGTCCATATAAGTCAGGTTGGTTGAATGAATATGTATGTAACTAATGTATGGCATTCAAAACTTTCCAGTATCTGTCTAAACCTGTATGATCACAGGGCTTTAAATTGCCAGTAAGTGTCTTTTTTCTGATCTAAAAATAATACATGGTTTACTATTGTCGTTATAAGTGATACCGGCCTCCAATGTGAGATAAAAATTACTCAGATGTATTGTTTAAATGAAAATTCTGAAAACTAATAATTGGATACAAAACGTTATTTTAGCTGTTATTAGGTTGATTTTTATTAAAGTTAAATTGTATTTAAATACAAAGAAAATATTATCAGTACTCTAGGTATTACTTTAATTGTCTGTTTCCAACGTTAAGTTGTTATTTTTAATGAATAATCAAATTTAAAGTATTGAATATCAGCTTTAGCTCCGAAAGTGAGAATACTTATGGAGCTGAGAATTTAGCTATTGCATCAGGGTATACAGAGAATGAATAATTTAAATCCAACCTCAGTATTAAAAAAATATGACACAACAATAAATGTGATCGGTGGTATTAAAGATTGTGATCCAATTTTCAAAACTATTAATTCATATTTTGATGATAACGCTGATAGCAACAATGAATTTAATTTAAGAACTGAAAGAAGTCGTATTCGAATTGATAGAGGGGTTCGAACTGCCTTCTTACAATTTAAAAATAAAGATCATCAAGACTTAATTCAGTCAATTTTTTCTAGTAATTTAACATTACAAGTCAAACAGGTACTTTTATTTTGGCAGTTTGCACTTAACAATAGTTTATTTAGAGACATATCAGTTCAAGTATTTGCTAAAGAATATATCTCAGGAAAAGCAGTTATATCAAAAGAAATAATAATTGGGTTTCTAAAAGATTTAATTAGTAATAATGAATCTCTACACTCCAAATGGTCTGAAGTCACGATTAGAACTTTGGCGACTAAATACCTTAACTTTTTAACAAAAATTAATTTTGTTGAAGGTGCTAGAAAAAAAACATTTAAACGAATATTGATGTCATCAGATTTATTGGTTTTGTTTTTATATATTTTAAAAATAAATGAAACAGAAAATCGAGATATATATTCCAATGAATTTTTTCCATTGGTATTTATTGATAAAAGCGATATCCAAGAAAGATTAAAAAAAATATCACTCAAAGGTTACTTCAACATGGATTTTAATGGTGTTGAACTAAATATCGAATTAACTCACAGCTTTAAAGGGATTTGTGATGTCATTTGTACTAGAGAATAGGCAAAAATTTGAAGCGTTAAAATTTCAAATTACCAACCAAGATCAGCTTCGAAAACAGGCAAATGGTGGTAATAGTATTTTATTTACTTACACACCAAGCGATGAGCAATTGTATCTTGATAAAGCAAAAGAACAATTTCATCAGCAAGCTGAATTTATTGATGTCAGTAAGTTGCTTGTACAAATCATAGATAAAGATGGTTGGGATGCTTTTGAGGAATATTATAAAGACTTTATCAGCACACCAAGCATACTTTTTAAATCAGATGATCCTGAGGTTGATTTATTTGATTTAATTATTCAGGCAATAGAGCAAGCTGTGAAAAATGGGAAAATCCCCATGATGATCCGATCAGGCTGTTTATATGGGACTGGTATCGAGAACGTTAACATCATGGAGCACCCTTCTGTAATGAAACTTAGTCATCCATTGGTCATTTTTTATCCTGCAAAAGTAACGGATGAGAATGTATTTTTCTTAAATTTTAAAGCAGCGTCTAAATACCGCTGTATCTTGCTGAAGTAAGGGCAAATAATGACAACAATAAATGAAATTTTAACCTTAGATCTTCAAGAAGACATTAAAAATGTAATTGATTTAGAAGACCACTCTGAAAATGAAATTCAACAAGAAATTGAATCTTATATTGTTACTGAAGGAATTGGCCGTCACTTAGACAGCTTTACCAATAAGTATACTTCGAACATGAAAGAGACAGGCGTTTGGCTGTCAGGATTTTACGGTTCTGGTAAGTCTTATTTTGGTAAAATGTTAGGTTATATAATTGATAACCCAAATATAAATGGCACACCAGCAAGAGAGCGTTTTATTGCTCAACTTAAAGGTATTGAAAATGAGGGGTTAATAGAAAACGCCTTACGTAATCTAGACAGTATAAACAGTCGGGTTATATTTCTTGATGTAGCAAAACAGAATACTGATAAAGGTCTGTCATTTACATTATTTACTAATTTACTTAAAAATTTAGGTTTTAGAGAGGATGTATATGGCTATATGGAATTTGAGCTATTCATTGATGGAAAATATGAAGAATTTAAACTAAAAGCTAAAGAGATTGAAAATAAAGAATGGAGTGAATTAAAGAAAAGTAACAGGCAAGTAGCGCGTGTTATGCGTAAAGTTTTTCTGGCTATGGGCTATAGAGAAGTAGATTATAGCGAAATGAAAGACGTATATACCCAAGCTATTAAAACTTTTTCAGTGATTAAGTTTAAAGATGAACTGGAAAGATATCTAAAATTTAAAAAAGATGAAACACTTGTATTTATATTTGATGAGGCCAGTGAAGCTATTACCCAAAATAAATTTTCATTACTCGACCTTGAAGGAATTAGTGAAGCGTTATCAAGTATTTCTAAAAAGGTTTGGACGATTGCTATCGCTCAAGAAAAATTAGACAGCGTTATAAATAATGCCAATGTTAGCCGTAGTAGCTTAACCAAAGTAACGGATAGATTCAAAACTAAAATTCATCTTGAATCCACAGAAGTTGATGTCATTATTCGCAGTCGTTTATTACAAAAGAAAGAGACTTATTATAATCAACTTGTAGAATACTATAATAACAATGAAGGGTTAATTGCTGATGCAACTAATCTAAAATCATCTTTCCCGACTAAAACAGAATCAGCAGAAGAGTTTGCTACTTATTACCCCTTTCATAAATATCAATTTGATATTTTGCAAAAGTTTTTATTCAGCTCTAACGCATTAGTTGCCACACAAATTGCAGCTCGTGGCATGATCATCACTACGTTTGATGTGTTACGTAAACAAATGCGTGATCAAAGCTTATTTTCATTCACCACTGGACATGCACTTTGTAGTGAAGCACAAACGGCACCACCTGTTGATTTAGTGAATAAATATCATAGCGCTAAAAAAATATTAGATCATAGCGATTTTGGTATTGAAGGCGATAAATTACTTAAAACAATACACATATTGGCAGACTCGGAAGTTGTATCACCAACGATAGAAAATATTACTAAAAGTTATATCACTGAAGTAAATGATTATTATGCTATTAAACCTAAAATAGAAGAATCTTTGAAAATGTTGTTAGGCGCTAAGGTGCTTTTATCATCGAATAATAACTACAAAATCACCTCAGATCTTGAAGGTAAATTACTTGAAGAAATGAACGAGTTTAATGTTGAATTATTCAATAAAAAACGCGATTTAATTAATTTTATTAAAAACTATAAAATATTTCAACCAATCGCTTCTTTTAACGATGGTCATACAAACTTTAAGTTCAAAGTATTATCAGATCAAGACGATGAGCTTTGTGGAACAAGTGGTAACAAAAACCTTAAACTTACCGCTTATGGTCTGTTTAATATAAGTGATGACAGACAAGAATTTATTGAAAATATTAAGTTAGAAACTCAATACAATAAAGACTTAATTACCTTAATACCCAGCAATAAAGACTTTAACGCAATAGATAAGCTAATTGTTGAGGTTCATCGTTATCAGTTGATGGAAGACAAATATGCAACCGAGTCAGATGTTGATAAACGCAGAATCATTGCTGAATTTAAAACCATTAAAGAAGAAAAAGAAAAAGAACTTCAAGTTTTAATCGAATACGCCTATAAACATTCTACGTTGGTGTATTTATTTGATGATTATTTACTAAACGAAGATACCTTCAAAGGCACTATTACAGAAAACCAGCGAAAAACAGTTAAAAACATTTATTTCAAACAGCTTAAAACACAACTATCAGAAAGCTTAGTTACTAAAATATTCAATAATAGAAAAGAAGATTTGCATAAACTATTTTCGGGAGATGATTTTAAATTCTTTGATTCTAACGGTAATTTTATAGGTGAACACCTCAAAGTAGTTGAAGAGATAACGGTTAAAATAAAATCACGTCACGTTGATGGGCGTTCAATGGAAGCTGATTTTTCAAATGATCCTTGGGGTTATTCTTACGGTACGTTAGTTACCACGTTAGCTGTATTGCTCAGGGCGGGAAAATTAGCGGTTAAATATAATGGCGACCCGTATTTGTCGCACGATCAAAAAGCCGTACATGAAGCATTTACCAATACAACTAAATTTAAGTCAGCGTCTTTTAAATCTATCTCTGCATCGTTAACTTCTGCACAAAAAAAACAAGCAGTACAGTTATTGATGGAAATAGATATCGAAAAGCATACGAATAAGAAAGTGGATTGGAGTACTAACGACTATGAGTTAGCTGAATCTACAAAATATATGGCTGATCACTTTATTACTGCTATTTCAACTTTAAACAGCTCAGTAAACAGTTTTGAAACATTGTTCAGTAATGTAGCCCAGCAGAAAGACAGCTTATTAGATTTTTCTAGCAAAGTTACTGAAAATAATTACATTGATAAAATCGAGTATCTATTAATCAATGCCGATATTTATAAAGCGGCTATACAAACCATATTAAAAGCGCAAAAATTCATAAAGAAAAACTATGCAAAAGTGAATGACTTTAAAGCCTTTGCAGAATCAGTGAAGTCTGAATTAGTTAAAGCCAACATTACCGATGATGCCATTAACACCACTAGTGAAGAGTTACTAAGCTTATATAAGCAAGATATGGTGAAAAACTTTGCCGCAATTCAGCAACAAGCACAAAAAATTAAAGATTCTTATTACCGATTAGTTAAGTCGGCTGCTCAAGAGTTAACCACTCAGTGCGATGCATTATTAATTAAGGTAAACGAAGCGAATAGTCTATTAACGACAAATTACCCAAAAGAACTGAATACTAATAATATTAATCAGTTAAATACAATTAAAAAGTATTGCCTAGACCGAGTATTAACAGAGCTTGAGTTAGGTTTTTCAATATCATGCAAGAACAGTGGTTTCTCCTTATCTGAATTATTAACAAGTACAGAGTTAGTTCCGTCTAAGGAAAACGACTTATTGATTCTCGAAAATAGTTTTGTTAGTGAACCGCCTCCACAACCTGAACCAATACCTGTACCAGAGCCTCAGCCTAGTGGAGGACAGCCAGCACCTACTCCTATGCCAGCGAAACCTGTGCAACCTGAAGCACCTCGTAAGCTGAAGCTTTCTATTCCAAGCGCAAATATGACAGTACAAGAATATAAAAATATCTTAACCGCACAATTAAGAGCGTTAGCATCGGCACATCCAGATGATAAAATAGAGCTAGACCTTAGCTCAATCAACACTAAATCAAGCAAGGAAACCGCTTAACAATGAAACTTTCAGATCATGTAGATAAAATTCGCATTCTAATTACCGCTTCATTTGATAAGCAATTTTCGACGTTATGCATAGGTGCCAATAAACAAAGTGATTTAGAAAAATTACCAGAGCAAGTTAGAGCTAAACGCAATCACCTTGAAGTAATGCTTGAAAACCATATTGGTGAAACAGGCTGTTATCAAGATGCCAGAGAAAAGTTACTTGATGAGTTGAGCTTTACACTTTTTAACCGTTTGGCAGCGATTAAAGTAATGGAATCAGCCAATTTGTTTCCACCTGTTATCACCAAGCAAGCTGAACATGGTGGTCGGTCATTTGGTCATAAAGTCTGGTTAGAGGAATATCCAGAAAAATGCGAAAGTGAACTAGAAGGAATTCGTGACTATTTTAAGTTTGCCTTTAATGAATTAGCCGATTCTTTACCGCTTTACAGTAAAGAGTATCCTTATGCTTTATTACCCGATGCCATTTCATTAAATGAAATTATAGAAGCGTTTAATGCTATAGAAGGCGATTCACAAGTTGATGATGATATTTGGCACAGTGATGATGTTTTAGGTTGGTTATACGAAAGTTATAACAATGCCAAGAAACAAGCATTTAAAGAGAGTAAAGCTCTAACTGAATACGACAAAGTTTCACTTCAATCTCAAGTTTACACACCACGTTGGGTCGTACAGTTTCTGGTAGAAAACTCTTTGGGTAAGCTTTATCTTGAAATGTATCCTGAATCGGATATTAAAAATCAATTTAAAATAATAAATGCACCTAAAATCCAAGAACGAGATCACAAACCTTTGCATGAAATTAAGTTAATCGATCCAGCATCTGGCTCAGGTAACTTCTTATTATATGCCTTTGATGTTTTCTATGAACTCTATATTGACCAAATTGAAAATTATGATGCCGAATATGATGAAGACGAAATTCCAAAGCTCATCATTGAGAATAACTTACACGGTATTGATTTAGATGATCGTGCAATTCAATTAGCACAATTAGGCTTATATATAAAAGCCCGTAAAAAGCGTAGATTTATTAAAGGTAGTTTTAACTTTAATGTGATTTCTTCAGACTTTTATTTACCTGAATACGATGAAGCTCGTCATATTTTCGAAGTTAGTGGTAACTTAGATCGTACTCAAAAAGAGCTGATTGAAGATATTTGGAATGATCTTCGTTATGCCTATAAGTTTGGCTCACTCATACGCTTAGATGAAAAATTAAAAGCCAAATTAAAAGAGTTAGAAAACAAGCAGGGTGATAAAATTCTTGATATGTTTGCTGATGCAGACATACGTGAGCAAAAGGACTTTACTGAACTTTTTTTCAAAAATTTAATGGCTGCTGTCGAACAATTCTCTAGTAAAGGTGTAGATAATTTTATTGCTAGTAAAACCCGTGATGCCATTGTTTTTCTAGAATTATTGACAACTGAATATGATATTGCTTGTGCAAACCCACCTTACACTTATAGAAGAGAGTATGGTTCTGATTTAAAAGAATTTATTGATAAGAATTATAGAAAACCTTTTGACACATACATAAATTTGTACTCTTGCTTTATCCAACGTATTGATCAGTTACTAACACAAAATGGAAAAATGGCTATGGTAACGCCTATGACATTTATGTTTATCTCTACATTTCAGGAAACTAGAAAATTAATACTAACCAAATATTTTATTGATACTTTTGTTCAATTTGGTTTCGGAGGAATGTTTAATGAGTCCGTAGATCCTGCCATGTTTGTTTTATCAAAGGGAGAAGTCCGTTCTGATAGTACATTTTTTAAGTTAGATCAGTATTTTACAGACAATAAGAAATTCATTTTTAACGATGCCATTGTTGACCTGATGGAAGGAAAAGTTAATGAACATATTTATCATTTAAATCAATCTAAATTACTAGAAATAGTTGCAAACCCTTTTATTTTCTGGATATCACAAAATTTTAGAGATAAATTCAGGGAAAGTTTATTAGAGAGTTCAGTTAAAGTTTGCGGAGGTTTAACTACAGGAAAAAATGAGAGGTTTCTTCGTTTTTGGTGGGAATTAGCTTCTTCAAATGAGGATATTTCAAAAGATTGGGTTAGCTATGCTAAAGGGGGCACTTTTAATAAATGGAAAGGAAATCTTTGGGTAAAAATAAATTGGAAAAATAATGGTTTCGAGATTAAAAATTTTTTTGGTGATAATGGAAAACGCCGCTCAGTAATAAGAAATGAAGAGTTCTATTTTCAGGAGGGGATAACTTATTCGGCAAGTGGTAGAGGAGGTTATGCATTTCGTCAATTACCTGAAGGAAATATATTCGATGCAGGTGGCTCCTGTATGTTTCCAGTTAAGTCGTTTAAAAACTTCAAATACTTACTTGCCCTTCTAAATTCTAAATTAGTCTTTTATATAGCGGATTGTTTAAACCCAACAGCCAACCTTCAAGTCGGTGATCTACAACGCGTACCATTTGTAAAACCTGATAAAAATAATGAGGAACTGGTATCAGAACTATCTGAAGATAATGTTAAATTAACATCTTTAAACCTGAAAACTAAAGTTGTAGAGACTGACTTTGAATGTACTGTATTTTCCCCACAATCGTCTTGGCTTGATTCTATTAAAGTTAGGTTGGTCAATTATTGTTTCGAACAAGCTTTAATATTAATTAATGAAGCTATTATCAATGAGTGTATTTTTGATGTATATGCTTTATCTGAAAGTGATCGAAATCTTGTCAACTTGAAAGAAGGTGTTGATGTAGGCCTTTATTATCTGAGTAATGAAGCTAAATCTCTATTTATTGATAAATATAGTCACCTAGCCTCAAAGTTTGCATTAGAAACCGTTATCAATATTCCCGATAGAGATTCCATTATAGATACAATAGAGATTGAAAAATCTTTAGCAAGGAATATTGATGTTAAATTTATTTGTATGAAGCATGAGATTAACCCTCTAGATTTATTGTTGATTGTTGAACGTATCAGCCTTAAAAAACTTCCAAAGAGTTATTCTGATGAATTATTAATGGAGTTTTTTATTGACCTTATTAGAGATATTCTATTGGAAGATGAGGATGGAATTATTCCAATAGTTCCTAATGCGGGAGAAAAAATACTGCAAGAAAGGGTTGAGGACAAATTCAGAGAGAAAGGTTTTAGTACAGCTCAATACTCAAATTTTGAAAAAGTATTAGGGAGTTCAATAAATAATTATATACATAAGCAGTTTTTTTCAGGTTTAACTGAATACTTAAATATGTTTAGTTATCTACCAAAAACTCCTTTTATATGGCACATAACAAGTGGTTCTGAGCAGGGTTTTTCTTGTTATATTTCTATTTATAAATGGAATAGGGATAATTTATTACGGCTTCGTTCTATATATGTAGAAAATAGAGAGCGTGCATTAATGAACCGACAAAGTGATTTAGCTAATAATGAATCTATCGATGCTCAAAATGAAAAAGATAAAATATTTAAACAATTAAAAGAAATTGAAACATTTAAAGTCAAGATTGATGAGTTACTTGAAGAGGGGTATGCCCCCATTATTGACGATGGTGTTGGTAAAAATATTGCACCATTACAGCAAAAGAAAATGCTTGCTTATGATGTATTAAAAGCAGCGCAACTTAAAAAATACTTAAATGCAGATTGGTAGACGGAATTCATTATGATTGATTTATGGTTAAAAGAAGATCTCGAAAATATCTTTAGTAAAAACATTGTTGCTGTATTTATTGATGAACATACAGATGCCGAATTTTTATTAGAAATATTAAATAAAACTTTTAATGTTCATCGGGCAAATTCAGAAATTGAAGAGTTGCATGTAAAATATTTAATTGAAAAACAGCAACCGTCAGCAACTAAGCATGTAATTTATACAAACTTAGCTAAAGGCGATTTAAAGTACACTCGAGAGTATTGTGAAGTAAACGGTTGTTTAGATATCCGTCATTTAGAAAACTATATTAAAGGCAAAGTACATAAAGCATTAAATTTAAATATCAACTTACCTAAAGATGAGTTGATTACTGCGGCAAAAATGAGTGTAGGTAAAGACTTAACTTATTGGATGGATTTAAGTCATAAAGGTGCATCTGAAATATTTGATTTAGAAAAAGAGTTATTACCCTTTATTCATGATCCTGTGCTTTTTACCAAAAAATATGATGATCAGTTGCTGACAACCTTTTATCAAAAAATAAATGAATTACTCGGACAAGAATATATCGTTAAACCCGCACAAACATTAGCTAATGAAATAGTGACTAAAATGTTTGATGGGTTAGCATGCGATGATTGTGATCCTGTATTAGAGGCTGTTTATGTTCATTGGCTAAACTCGAAAGAACATAATGGCTCATTTGTAAAATACCTCACAAACTATTTAAGTCAAAACGCCACTGCTATTACCTTAAATAACAATCAAGATATTTGGACGATTAATGTTAATCACCCATTTAAATTAATAGATGTGCAGTGGTTAAAAGCTATTGGTAAAAATATTAACAACAAAGCTATATTGCCTAATTACTTGGCTAAAATCAGCCAGCGTAATCAATCAAAACAAGCGCAATCTTTAGATATTACATTTTGGGCTGATATAAAAGTTCTCTTAGAGTTTGATGATAAAGATATAAGTTATTTAAGCACTAGAGAAGAGTGTATAGATTTTTATACTAAGCATTTCTTCAAACTTGATACTGCCATTCGAAACTTATATACCGAGTTTTTAAACAACCCTGAAGTGCTTGCGCCATATCAGGATTATTATAAGCATTTTGTTGATGTGTTTTTTGATAAGTGGTTTAAATATATTGAAGGTTATCAAGAAAATCAAACAGGTATATTACAGCGTATTATTGATGAGAACAGCCAAAAAATTGCGATCATTGTGGGGGATGGTGTTGCGTATGAACTTGCCTGTGAAGTATCGAAAAAGGTAAGTGATAACTATAAATTTACCAATGACATTATAATGGCTGATTTACCTTCATTAACTGTAAATAATATGAGCCGTATCTACATGGCTAATGGCATGGTAGATAAAGTACAAAACAAACGAGAAACCTACCTTACCAAGCAGAACCCAAACAGTGATATTGATTATGTTAGGTTAGATGAAGTAAATGCTGAAGCTCGCTCTGGTCAATATCTCATTTGTACTTACAAAGATATTGATGATATGGGTGATAAGTTAAATAACAAAGCTCTTAAATATTTCCCTGAAAGTGTCGAGTTTTTTGCTCAACAAATAACAACTTTATTAAAAAGTGGTTATCAAAAAGTATTCTTAATTACTGACCATGGTTTTGTTTTAACTGGCATGTTAACTGAAGCAGACAAGATAACCCCAACGTTAGATGGTCAACGCTATGTTGCTGAACGTTATATTCGCACTGTAGACAAACAACAAACAGCGACGTCATTTGTTGAGATTAAAAAGCAATATGAAGAATTTAATTATCACTATTTTTCTAAAACAATGAATCCATTTAAAACCCCAAGTGTTTATGGGTTTGCTCATGGTGGTGCAGCTCCGCAAGAATTGATAACTCCGTATTTTTGTTGGGAACAAACAAGTGAGTCAGGCGGATCCCTTGGTGCTAACTTTGATAATAAGCCGGATCTTAAAATTGTATCCGGTGAATTATATCTGTTAAAAATTAAAGCAGATGATTCAGAAGACAATATTTTTGAATTAGAACGTAAAGTATATTTAGTTAATTTTTTCGAGAAAAAACAAATAAGCAAAAGTGATGTATTTACCCTTAAGAAAGGCGAGGTAATCGCTAAAGAATATACATTTGATGGGTATAGCGAAATTGAAGTTCAGTTGCTTGATGCGCTCACCAAAGAACAATTAGACAAGGCTATTGTGAAGAAAAACAATGACCGCGATTTAGGTGGCTTGTTTTAGCCAGAAAGGATAAGTAAATGCCAGTATTAAATGATTTAGATGAAAAGTTATTAGAACATTTTCGAGGTTTAGTCGTTAAAAAAGATCTTGTTAGCTCTATTAAAATTGGAGCAAATGTTCCTGTTTTTGTATTGGAATATTTAATTGCCAATTCGTGCTCAACAGATGATGATGAACAAATTAAAAAAGGAATGGATAATGTTAAGAAGATCCTTTCTGAACATTATGTAAATCCAGAAGAAAGTACGCTTATTCACTCTAAAATTAGAGAGTTAGGTCGTTATAAAATAATAGATAAAATATCAGTAGAGCTAGATTCTAAAAAAGATATTTATTGGGCTAAGTTACAAAACAGTAATATTAAAAATGGCAATATTTGCGATAAGTTAGTAAAAGATCATGAAAAAGTATTGATGGGAGGCATTTGGGCAATCATTGATGTTGAATATGATGCTGATATCAAAATTGGTCAAAATATATATCCATTTGTGATTACAGATATAAAACCCATTCAATTATCATCTTTCGATAACAGTAAAATAATTAACAAGCGCAGTGAATTTAATAAAGAAGAATGGCTTAATATTTTACTGAGAAGCTGTGGTTATGAACCTACGGCTGAAGGTGTAACGGATCGAGTTAAAATGTTGTTACTATCTCGTTTATTGCCAATGGTTGAATCTAACTTTAACTTTATTGAACTTGGCCCTCGTTCTACGGGTAAGTCTTTTGTTTATAAAGAACTCACACCATATGCGGTATTGATATCTGGTGGTCAAGGCACAATCGCGAAGTTATTCGTGCATGGTTCAACAGGTAAAGTAGGATCTGTAGGCCAATGGGATGCAATATGTTTTGATGAAGCCACAGATAAAATATTTAAAGACCGTGATGCGATTCCACTGATGAAAGATTACATGGAATCTGGGTCATTCTCTCGTGCAGGTGCAGGAGGAGAAATAACAGGTAGTGCTTCAATTATACTTAACGGCAACATTAATCAACCCGTAGAAACTGTATTGCAGACATCTCATTTATTTAGCCCATTGTCTGATGAAGTAAATAATGACACCGCGTTTCTTGATCGAATTCACTTTTACTTACCTGGGTGGGAAATGATCAAATTTGCTCCCAAGCATTTTACCACTAGCTTTGGATTCAGTACTGACTACTTTTCTGAAGTATTAAAATCATTTAGGCGAATTACCTATACAGATGCTATTGAAGAGTTTTTCTCACTAGGCGCTCATTTAAAAACCCGTGATACTAAACCTGTTAAAAAGACAGTCTCTGGCTTTATTAAACTGATGCATCCTGATGGAAACTACACAAAAGAAGATGTTCGAGAATACTTAGTAATCGCCTTAGAAATGCGTAGACGAGTTAAAGAGCAACTAAAACGTATTGGTGGAATGGAATTTTGGGATACTAACTTTTCATATATTGATAAAGAAACTCAAGAAGAACACTTTGTGGGTTTACCTGAAGAAAAAGGTTCACACTTAATTGAGAATACACCACTACCACCGGGTGTTTGTTATACAAGTACTAGTGACGGTGAGAATGTTGCTTTAGTTAGAATTGAAGCTATTGCAGTTGGTGGTTCGGGGAAACTTAATATAACGGGTGTTAGCAGTACCTCAGTTAAAGAAAATATAAAAAACACTTACCAGTATATTAAAGGTAATGAAAAAACAATTTTAAGTGAACAGCATTCTCTTAAAAACTTCGATATAACGATACAGGTAAGTAACCTTCTAGGAGGGTCTATATCGTCTGGTATTGGTTCTGCGGTTTATATCTCTATAGTTTCAGCTTTGTATAAAAAGAACCTAAAAGCTGGTCTTGCAGTGCTTGGTAACATTTCTGTTGGTGGTGCTATTGAACGAGCAATTAACTTTGAAGATAAAGTAACCATGCTTTCAGAAAATGGCGCAAAAGTGGTAATTGTACCAATGGATAATTTAGCTGAGCTGGCTAATATACCCGCAACAATATTGGGTGATACCGATGTACCATTTTATCAAAACAACCAACTGCTAATGCAGAAAGCTATATTGTTGGATTAAGCCATTAACGAAACCAAGAACAAAAAAGTCAGTGAAACTTGAAAATGAATAATTCAAGTTTCTGGCCTTTTATACGTTTACATAATTCAATTATTAGTAAGTAGCGCAGACCTTAACCCCTAAAAAACCATTGGGTCAAAGCTGACTTAAGACAACAGTACGATGATCGTGAAGTATGATGTCAAGATTTGACCACTAATCTTCTTAGTGGTGCTGTAACAAGTTCATCAATCAGGTCAAAAAAATGATAGTTTTTCTTTGGTGCAAAGGCCTCAATTTTTTTGTTTCATGATACATTTTAATTAGTATTTTGAAGCAACTGACTTAACCCAATTTTTCGGTTAGAAGTCTATGAGTCTTTTTTTTATTCATTGGGGTTTTAGACTGTCATGAAAATAGTAAAAAATTTTTGAGAGACTAATAGGTGGTTTTTAGTTTTTACTAGTGATGTATAAAGTCTAGATTTGACCTATATATTTAAGAATGAATATACTGTTTAAAATTAGATTAATTAAGAATGAGGTTTGTGAAAAGTTATTTTCTACAGCTTTGTAATGCGTGTCAAAAAAATACGGTGATAGGATAGAGTTTATGGGTCAATTACAAGTAAAACATATTAAAACTTACGTTTCCGATGAAACAGAAGAGTGCAAAAAGGCTTATCAGTTTTTGGCATTATCAAACGGACAATTTGACGTTGATACTTTTGAGGTAACTTTATTTCCTGAAGGGTGGTGGAGTAATGATGAACCTTCCGAGTCAAAACGATTCAATGACTTTTTTACTGCATCAACCTATATAAAATCTCTATCCCCGCATCTTGATGAATCGGATATTTATGATCCGGTAGATGCAGTTAATTTTATTGAACAGGAACATTACAGGCAAAATTGGGAAGCTGAGCAGCAAGCGGACATTAATTTAAGTAATAAACTTCATCAAGAGAAACAAGCTAGGTGTGATGAAATACCAATGTATGAAGCAACTTGTAAAGTCACTGGTGATCGAAAAGTGTTTTCTGGCGATACTGAAGAAGAAGTATTGAAGTTGGCCGAAATGTATTTCTCAGGTGGTGTCCTTAAATTTGAACGAGTTAATGTAAAGGTATAAATATAAATCTTGAAAACCAAAAGGCCTGAGTAACTTGAAATTCAATAATTTGTAAGTGGCTCAGACTTTAACTCCTGAATAGCGAAATAGGAATAGACACTCACAATAATAAAAATACTCAGGTTATTCCCCCGAGTTTCCTAATTCCCACAAAATTCTGTATCATCACGCTACTTTAAATCAGCCCAATGCCTTAAATGAATGGAATGCATAATATAATCCGGATAAAGGCTTAACTTTTTAAAATATTATAAACCCTCATCAGTTTTAATTAACTAACAATCAAATCTCTTACAGTAATGATAGACAATCCTGTCACACTGAAGAGGCTATTAATATTAATAATGACTGTCTTGTATTATACTGGAGTAAAGAAATAAAAATTGATACCTTCAAGGTTTAATTTAAGGAATCTATGTCAAAATTTTCGAATGAAAAAATACAATTTCACCCATAACACGTAAAATAAAATTTGTTGAGCACTACAGCTAAACCTACTTTTAATATATTGCTTAGTAATGTTCATTGGTATTAAGGTTTTAAAAGGATAATAAATTGAAAAGTAACAAAAACATAATTGTAATGGCTACCATGAGTTCAGGAAAATCTACTGTGATTAATGCGTTGTTAGGCTGGGATTTATTACATTCAGCCAATGAGGCAACGACTTCAACGATTACGAAGATACATAACAAAAAGTCGCCTGAATTTGGAGCTGTATGTTATTGCTCTCAAAAACTACCTATTGATAGAAAAAAAATAGCTAGCCATAAACTACTAAAAGCATGGAATAATGAGGATTATATTCATTATATTGATGTATTTTCTAATGGGTATTCTAATAAAATAAGGAAATCTTCAGGGAATTTAGTTTATATAGACACGCCTGGCCCTAATAATAGTCAAGATAATAATCATCAAGAATTACTTGATAGCGCATTAAATATGAATGATATAAATACTATTGTATATGTAATGAATTGCTCTCAACTCGGTGTAAATGATGACTATGAACTGTTATCAAAGCTTCATAAATATATTACAGAAAATAATAAAGATGTGATATTTGTATTGAATAAAGTTGATATCGTTGATGAAGAAAGAGGGGAATCTTTAAATATAATCGTAACTAATGCTAAGTTATATTTAGAGAACATAGGTTTCATAGAACCAGTACTCATTCCATTAATGGCTCAAATGGCTTTGGTTGCAAAAAAATCCTTAAATGGTGAAGATTTGACCCGTAAAGAAAAAAACATGTTAATAAACGAATTAGAACGGTTTCGTATAAATAAGCATTATTTAAATGATGAAGCTTTATTGAATCATTCTGAAAAGAAAAAGATTAAAAGGAATTTAAATCGAATTATTCCAAATTTATTACATCGATTTTTTACAATTATATCCCCTAATAAAAAATTAAGGAACAAAATGGAGCTTAAACAGTTTTGTAGTTACAGCGGTATAAATACACTTGAAAATAAATTATTAAGTAATTAAGGCATAAATATGAATAATATATACATAGAGCACAATCCCTTTTTAATTGAGACTATTTTTAATATAAATGGACAGGTTCCAGCAGGGGGATTTACTTTAAATAAGTGCCTGGGGAAGAGGATACAATTTTGGATCGAAACGTTTTTCTCTGAGTTACAAAATTTATTTAATGGAGAGGGTGATTTTGATTTAACATTTAAAGGTGTTGAATCTGATTGGATGGACATTACAGAAGCTGCTGAATTAGAAAAAAAATCTGGCATGAATATCCAATTAAAATGGATACCAGTTAAGGAAACTGATGTTCGCTTAGCAGATGTTAAAAAGTTAATGATTGAAGCAAGATTAGATTCAACATTTAATAAGTATCTTGATAGTGATATTGAACTTAGTAAAAAATTTGACGATGCATTTAATAATGATTTTGATGTGTATGTAGTTGCGACAATGTCCTCAGGAAAATCAACTCTTCTTAATGCAATGTTAGGTAAGGATTTATTTCCAGCAGCAAATGAGGCAACCACAGCAACTATTGCACAAATTACTGATAATAAAAAATTAGGTAAAAATTATACAGGGCAATCTTATGATATTAATGATGATGAACTTAATATTAATAACAACCTATCGCTAGAATTAATGAAAGAATGGAATTTTGATAAAGGCATAAATAAAATTAAAATAGAAGGCAACATTACTGCAATATCGGAACGAGATAATGTTCGTTTAGTGCTCACAGACACACCTGGTCCTAATAATAGCCAAGATGCCAGGCATGAGTTGACAACCATGAGTTACATTCAAGATTCTGCACGTAATCCTCTTATATTGTATGTATTAAATGCAACACAATTGGGTACAAATGACGACAAAAACCTATTAGGTTTAATTGCTGAAAAAATGAAAGAAGGAGGGAAACAATCTAAGGATCGATTCATATTTGTTATTAATAAAATGGATAATTTTGATCCTGAGAACGGTGAATGTGTTAGCTCTGCAATTAATAATACTAAGACATACTTATCAAATAACGGCATAGATACTCCTACAGTGTACCCAATATCTGCATTATTATCACGATTATTGCGCTTACCGCCTGAGGTACTTAGTCGTAAAGAAAGACGTGATAAAAATGCACTGGAAGAATTGTTTTTGGAAGAATCAAGCATGAATTTACAAGACTATATGCCATTGAACTCTAAAATAAAAACCGCATTAGAGAATAGAAATTTAGAACAGTCTGAATTAAGAAGTGGGGTTCCTGCAATTGAGTCGATGATAGATGAGCATATAAATAAATATAGCTTTCCTGATCGATTAACTAGAGCTTACGGTTCCTTGAAACACTTAATCGATAAAGGGTTGTGTAAAGCAGAAATGGAAGAGCGGCTAGAGTGCGAAGAACAAGACTTAGATACTGTGAAACAAGAAATTGACCAATTGAAGGAAAAACAGGAAAAAGGTTTTAATACAAAATCACATCAAGAAAAAGTTCAGAGGGAAGGTAAAGAACTACCTGATGAGGTTCAGGACATGTTAACTGCATTAGAAATCAACGTGAGTAAAAAGATAAATGAATATAGTTTAGAATTTGAAGGCGACGTCGCTCCAAGAATTGCTAAAAGTAAACTTATGTCTGTTGTCGAAGAATTAAGTTTCTATAATAAAAAAATAATTAATGAGTATGAAGTCGCATTTTTAAATTCACAAACGGCTATTAAAACTGAGTTACAAATAGAGTATAAAAAGCATGTCGAAGCATTGTTTTCTGATAGTAAAAATTTACAGTTACCAACTTTAGAAGGATTAAAAGATACAATCGAATCGATCTCATTAAATTTGGACGTTACAGATGAAGATATTGCTATTAGGGAGATTGTTACAGGTACAAAAACAGTATCAAACTCAACATGGTATAAACCATGGACATATTTTTCTGAACGTGAAGAGGATATTGTAGAGGATGAAGAATATATTAATTTGGACTCATTATGGGAAAAGCATAAAGTATCTATTACTGGTAGTTTTAATGAGTTAGTTAACTCAGCTAGAGATAAAATCGAAAATGATAAACTGATATTAATTGATAAATATTTAAAATTCTTGGACAGCGAGTTTTCATCAAAATTTGATGCGTTGATAAAAGAGTTAGTAAATCTAGTTTCCGATGCTGATCTACGTAAAAAAGCAATTGAAGATGCTAAGATTGAAATTATAAAAATTAATGAATTTGAGAAAAAACTAGATTCTGTATTGAAACTTTAGGTTGGTATTATGAATATGATAGAAAATGAAGAGGAGTTACTTAATGAATTACTTAACACTTCTGTTTCAATAGAAAAGTGTAGAGAAGTATTAATTAAATTGTTGAATTCCAGAACATTACCAGCACAATTACTACTAGAACCTATAAATTTACTAAGAAACAAAAAAACAAACACTTTCGAATTTTATAAATTTGGTGATGGAATGCCAGAAATATCTAATCTAGAAGTTGATTGGACTACTAATTACTATGATGAGTATAAAGTTAGACTTGGATTTAATTTTTCTTATGAAAGGTTTGAAAACTTAATCTGTGTGAAAAGCTCTTTAGAGCGTGATGGTGTAAAAGGTTTTAGTATTAAACTTAATAAAAATACAAAAATAACACCTTTACAGGAAGCAATAACAATGAAGAAATTGCCAAATAATTATTTACCACCAGAAAACTTAAAAGAAAGTGTTAATAAGGGTAATTTAGTCTATATACGCTCAGCTGTTCTTGCTTTGTTGACCAATAATAATGTTAACTGGACAGAATTAGATAATGCTGTTATTTGGGCTCTTAATCACTGTAACTCATTATTCGATGCACATATTGAAGCAAATTATGCCAAAGCAATTAATTCTAATAACTCAATTTGGACAACTGAGTATTACTTTGAACAAGAAGTATATTTAAACGCAAATTTCTCTGAAGTTCGCTGGTTACATCTATTAGAAGTAAGAAAAAATTTATCTAAAAATAAATCAAAAGGATTTATACGTAATATTACTAATAATTTAAATTC
Organism: Pseudomonadales bacterium; assembly: GCA_022968985.1. Taxonomy (GTDB): domain Bacteria; phylum Pseudomonadota; class Gammaproteobacteria; order Pseudomonadales; family Natronospirillaceae; genus Marinicellulosiphila. The sequence continues at coordinate 72,491 of JALJPK010000007.1, forward strand.
AACCCGTACCGAAATAAATGTAGGTAAAAACTATAAGGAAAAACAATATTCTAATCAGAAAAATTCTAATTGTGCAGATTTAGATAAGTTAAAAATTATGTTAAAAATTGGTGGTGGAATTGCCATTTTGGCTGCTTTAATTATCTCTATAATTGGGAAAGTGAAATGATGATCCAAAAAAGTATCTCTGATGCGAATTTAATAGAAACTGAAGTGTTCAAGTCATTAGAAGCGACTCAAGATCTTATTAATAAAAGCTATTTATCGTCTTTAGAAAAGTTAGATTTAATGCCGTTAAATAACACACCACTAATCAACAGCTCTACCGATATAAGAATTTTTAAAGTTGTCCGCCTTGTACAAGAAAACAAGCAGTCAGTTCTCGAAAGTACTACCGCAACTTATACTGCCCTGGGCGCTGCTGGGTATTCAGTTTTTTTATATTTAAACTCAAATGGGAATGAAACAGACCTGTATATTGGTACACGTACTGAGCCAGGAAAGTTTTTGGGCATTAATTCAGGTGCTTTATTAGAAGAATCCTTTAAGGGACACTTTCCAGGTAGCAAATTATCTTGTTTACCTGGAAGTGATGTTAAAGAGTTGCTAAATAGTTTAGTAAATAAAAAAGAAGATAGTGCAACAACAGTAACATCGGTGAGCAGTGTGCCTTCGCTGTCTACTATTGATCAACAGCATTTTATGCAAGGTTTAGAGAAATTTATTGATGCAGCTGAAAATCGCTCATATCAAGCTATTATTTTAGCAGAATCAATTTCTGCATCATCCTTAGACACAATTCGTAAAGGATATGAGCAAGTTTCAACACAATTATCAAGTTTGATAAAACGACAATACTCATATGGCATTCAAGACAGTGATAATGTTACCCAAAGCATAAGTCAAAGCTTGAGTCGATCCTTAGGTGAAAGCTTAGGTTTAACTGAATCACAAGCTTTTACAGAAGGTACTTCCGATACTAAGGGCAGCTCTATCAGTGACGCAACAGGTACAAGCTCTCCTGATAAAGTAGACAAAACAATTGGTTTAGGATCTGTTGCTTTAGGCGGGCTTATTGGTGGGGGATTAGAAGCTTTAGCAGGTCCTGGAGGGATTATGATT
>JALJPK010000070.1:0-18071 GCA_022968985.1 Pseudomonadales bacterium
TCCAGCTGATTTTATTGACAGTGTTTTTACCTGTATTTAAGCTAAAATCAATCGGCTCTTTTTTTTTAATTTGAATGTTTTTGGTATCGGGTATAGTCAGTGCTTGATGAATAATCTCGTTATGACTTTTTTTGAGCATACTACCCCAGTCTTCACCGTCGTTATATTCATCTTTTGATTCATTTTGAGTGTTTGGTTTATCTTTGGTTTTTGAATTGTCAGATGTTTGTGTTTTTTGTGGTTGGGTCGGTGGTGTAGTTGGAGGAGTAGATTGTTGATTTGAATGTTTACGACGATGGCTTAATACAAATTCTTGTACGGCGTCGATGTCTTGTTTATCTACTTTTGTTTTACCTAACCAAGCGGCGTGTGCTTTTGCGCTTTTTGTCAAAACGATATCGCCACGCATGCCTTCTATGTTTGCTTTAATACAAATATTGGCAATGCTTAATAATATGCTGTCATCTAATTCGATGCTTTTTAATGTTTGTTGGGCGTTAATAATTTTATTTTTTAGATTTTGTTGCTCTTTATTGTAACTGTCACAAAATGCTGTTGCGTTTTCGTGAAACGCTTGTGTTTTTTTAATGATATTAACACGGGTGTTTGCATCCAAAATTGAGCTTAACTCAACATTTAATGCAAACCGATCCAGCAATTGACTGCGTAGTTGTCCTTCGTCTGGGTTCATCGTACCCAATAATACAAAGTTTGCTTCGTGTTCATGGCTGATGCCGTCGCGCTCTACTTTGTTTATATTGCTCGCTGCCACATCAAGTAATTGGTCTACTAATGTGTCGGGTAATAAATTTACTTCATCGACATACAATATACCTTCATGGGCTTTTGCAATTAACCCCGGCTGAAAGCTCACTTGCTTGTCTTCAAGTACTTTTTGTAGATTTAAACTGCCCACTAACATGTCACTGCTGCAACCTAGCGGCACCGTAATAAACTTGGCTTTTGGATTGGGTAAGATGTCTGCAATGGACCGTGCTAATGTACTTTTTGCGCTGCCTTTGTCGCCACTGATTAATACACCACCAATTTTAGGATCAATTGCGCAAAGTATTAAGGCAAGTTTTAATTGTTTTTGGCCTTCAACCGCTGTAAATGGAAAATGCAAAGCGCTAGAGCTGATTTTAGGTCTAACAATATTAGGTGTAATATTAGGCATAACAAGAGGTAATAGTTGGATTAAGTGCTTAGTTTAATGCTAAGTGGGTTTTTGTCCAGATAAAGCTTATTGAACCCTGTTTTTGTGGCTTTTTACTTTATAATTTATTGCTTTCAACCGATAATGTCGTTTTTTGACAATGTTTATCATCATGATTATTAATGCCCATCTGAGTTTAAAAGAATCAGATTACGAAATTACCCAAATTCGCGCACAGGGTGCGGGTGGTCAAAACGTTAATAAAGTATCAACGGCCATACATTTGCGTTTTGATATTCACGCGTCGTCGTTGCCTGAGTTTTATAAAAACCGTTTGTTGGCTATTAATGATTCAAGAATTACTAAGGATGGTGTGATTGTAATAAAAGCACAACAACATCGTACTCAAGCCAAAAATAAGAGTGATGCGATTGAGCGTTTGGTGGCATTAATCAAATTACATATTAAACCTGTGAAACGCAGAGTAGCCACAAAAGCATCAAGATCGGTTAAAAGACGTTCGCTGGATAAGAAAAAACAACGCGGTCAAGTTAAACAAACACGTAAGAAATTGTCCTTTTAATGTAAGTTTGGTTAACTTAATTGATGAAATGTTAACAAAACGGGTTGGTTTTATGTTTGATTTCTTAAAAATTGACACTATATCGCTTTAAGTTCACATAATTACAAATCGTTTATAGATCAAGGATAGGTATTTTTATAAAATTCTGGGATATGAATTTAACCTCAGGAATCTAATATGTATATCAAACCGATATCAGCCTTATTAACCTCTCTATTAATTGTTGGTTGCAGCAATAATGCTGCAGAAAACGAAGCCCCTAATTCTGATTTTATTCAAAGTGGCAATATGTTAATCGTCGATTCTTCAGATAAAGAGAATAGTCGGTTATCTTACCAATGGTTGGTTGATGGTGTGTTAGCCAGTGAGGAAGACAATTTTAATACATCAAATTTAACGGGTGACGTTGTTATTACTTTAGTAACTATTGATTCTGAAGGTTTGAAAGATGAAAAAGTTATGAATATGAGTTTTGGTGGTGCAGGCAATCAAGCTCCCGTATCGTCATTTAGTCAAAATGGAAATTCGTTAATTGCAACTTCGACAGATAAAGAAAATAATAATTTATCCTATCAATGGTTAGTTGATGGTGTAGAGGTAAGCGAAGGATCAACTTTTAATACGTCGCATTTAACTGGTAACGTAGAAATTACATTAATTACAACTGATTCTGCTTTTGTTTCTCATAACAAAATTATGAATATTAATTTTGGTAATGGTAATGGTGATACTAATTATGCACCTATAGCCGAAGCTACTGCTTCTGTTTATTCTGGTACTGCTCCGATTAATATCATTTTTGATGGTTCTGGATCAACAGATGATAATTCGATCTCTTCATATAGTTGGTCAGTTGGTGGTCAAACTAAAGAAGGTAAAGCGATTTCTCATACTTTTGATACGCCGGGCACATACAGCGCTATATTAACTGTGACCGATGAACAAGGTGAGTTTGACAATGCAACTGTGATGGTAGTAATTAATTCGTTAAATTCAATGGATGATGCTCCTGTTGCTGTTATTGATGCAAATGTTTCACAAGGTGCTTCTCCTTTTACAGTTATATTTAGTGCCAGTGATTCTTCTGATGATAATTCTATTAGCTCATATAGCTGGGATTTTGGTGATGGAAATACAGCCGTTGGTGAAAGTGTTTATAATGTTTTTATGACTGACGGTGATTATACTGTTTATTTAACGGTTACAGATTCAGCTAATCAATCTGATATTGCTACTACTGTCATTTCTGTTAATTCTGGTACTGTTGATAATCAATCACCTATGGCTAATTTTACAATTAGTAAATCAGAGTTGGTGGTAACTGTAGATGCAGGTACTTCAACGGACCCTGAGCAGCTGGATCTGAGTTATGCTTGGGAGTTTTTGGATACTAATAATATGGTTGTGGGAATTGATACAGGTGAAACAACCAGTTATGTTTTTGCCTCAGAAGGGCTAAAGTCTATTCGCTTAACTGTGACTGATGCTGGTGGTTTAGATCACTCTATTGTCCATGATGTCACGGTTGCTGCAGCAGCAGTTGTTATTAATGATGAATCATATTCCCTAGATAAAAGTACTGCCAATTTTGATGTTTATAATATTTTGAAGTGTGGTGACAACCCAACGGTAAACAATGATAACTATGTTATTTTGTCTGATAGCAAGTTCCCAAGTGGTACAGGCTGGAACCATATTTCTACTTACTTCAATGAGTTTAGCCCTGTAATTTCTCAAGCTGGAAATGATTATAATATAGCAACTAATTTCAATGGGTCTGCTTCTGATTGTAATGATACAAATACTCATGACAGTATTTTAGTTAAGAAATTTGCTGATTGGGATCACCAACATGCAAATGGTATTAATTATTCAACTTCAGGTAACCCTTCTTTTGCTGATTTTGAATCCGTTGTAATTGATCTGTTTATTGATTCGTCGCAGACAGTATTACCAACTATGTCTGAAATTAAATCGACTTATAGTTCGTATATAAATGACTCACAAGCAACCTCAATGGATGATGGAGAGTTTCATTTACAGTTGATTTTAAAATCGTCTAATGATTATTCAGGTTCAATTGATATTGCATTAACACGAGATGATTTAGATAAGTGGTTGCGTATTAGTGTTCCAAAAGAAAAAATGGATCTATGGCAAGAAGTGAGTTACAACCGTGTATCTAAAACGATATCTCAGATGAATTCACGTTCAATTTCATCCATTCAATTAGTTGCTGAAACACAAAGTCGTCAAGTTGTTAGAAACTTTACCGATGGCAGTCCAGGCTGGGATACCAATACACCTAAGTTATTTAAAGAAGAAGCGATTCGTATAAAATACATTGGTTTAACTACTTCTGGTAATGATTTTGATGATGAAATTGTTGATGCACAATCAACTGATCCTGATACTGACACCGATACTCAAACAGATGTATCTACATCAGATTGTTCGGATATGACCTTAGATTTCTGTGCTGATTTTGAAGATGGCTCTCTGCCTAATGATTTAATAGCCGCTCAAAGTTATCAATTTGATAATATTGGTTATAAAAGTAATAAGTCAGTGAAAGTGACACCGGGTATGCAAAACTTCTTTAAAGTAATTCCACCTTCTGATGATTTTTGGACACGTGTGTTTATTCGTTCAAATGGTGATTCAGGTACAGGTAAATTCAATAATATACCCAATCAACAAAGCTCTCGTTGGGGTGGTGATACTCAGGGCTTTGCTAGAGCACATGGTGTTTTGCTTAAAGGTCTAGACGGTAGCTCGCAAATGCGTGTTGGTGATCATCGTTGTCAATTAGAAATTAATCGAGATGGTGGTAATGGCCATCTAGGTGATGACCTTGAGATGACTTCAGGTAATTATGGTGATAGTGATACAGTATGTGATCAAACATTCGGTGCGCGTATGCAAACGAATAAATGGTATTGTATGGAAGTGCATTTCAACGGCCCTGAAAGTGAAGTGCAAGTTTTCTGGGACAATCAAAATGTTGAACAATTACATGTAACAGCAGATCGTACTTGGACAAATGAAGATAAACCACCAGGAGGAATGTGGTCACCAAATGCAGGTGAGCTTTGGGGTCCTTATAATTATGATTATTTCGCATTTGGTTATGAAAGCTTTAATAATGGTGGAGACACACCCAATAATACATTCTGGTATGACAATGTAGCGGTTTCTACAACTCGTGTAGGTTGTGGTGATGATTATGTTGAAAACGGTACGTTAGATGATTCTACTAAGTTACAACCAACTAGTAATGGTTACCCGTATTCAAATGACGGTGGAACTGATAACGGCGGTGGTGATAACGGCGGTGGTGATATCCCTGGTGATTTAGGTAATGGTACTATTATTGTGTATGAAAACTTTGAATCTACTGCGGATAATACTATTCCTGCAGGATATACTTATAGATTACCTAATAATGTAAATGAAAGTACTAAAACGGTAGGGGTTGTTTCAAATAAATCAGCATATGGATCTAAGTCTTTGATGGCCACAGTGAATGAAAATGTGGGTGATATGATGATGATGAAAGAATTACCAGCTGGATTGGATCAGGTTTATGTAAGAATGTTTTTTAATACGCAATATGATATTGGGGCACCATCTTCAGGTAAAAATCATAGTCACTTTACAACATTACAAACTGCTCAAACGAACCCTTACGATGCCTATTCGGTTGAACAAATTCGTGTAGGGGATGCAAAAGGTACATTTGGTCTTAATGTTAAAGGTGGTGATGGTCTTTACCCTGCTAGTAATAGTGATTGGAATGGTCATGCATCTAATTATATAAAAGCGGATACCTGGACATGTATTGAATTAGCTTATATCAATACAGGTGTCAAATCTCAATTTGAGGCTTGGGTTGATGGTGAATCGTTTATTTCAATCGATGGTAATGAATTTCATTCAGCGCCTCCAGGTGGAGATAAATGGTTAGATGATATGTTTGAGCAAGTAGGGTTTGGTTGGTATGACTGGGGATTTAATGAGTTAAATACCGTATGGTTTGATGAAATTGTAATTTCTACAGAGCGAATAGGTTGTAATCCTCCTAGCTAGTTAGTTTGAAATAGTTAAATTAAAAAAGAGCCGAAAGGCTCTTTTTTTGGGTTCGAAATTGGTGGTAATTAAAAGGGTTGATAGTTTGGTTGATTAAATTTAATACTTAACTTAGCTGAGCCTGCAAGTTAAAAATCATCCATAAAAAAAACCTCATATAGAGGTTTGATTAAATGTTAATTTAACACTAATGATAAATTCTAAATATAATTTTCAACTTCATCAAGTGAGACATCTAATTGAAATTCAAGCATATGCTCCTTTGCATAACCCAGCCATTTGCCACTTCTTAGAAATAAATCAAAAACATCAGGGTCTATGTGACCATCGTTTTTCATTCGTTGTAAAATACTAAATGCTTCAGATAACGGCATCGGTTTCTTATATGGACGTTCTTTAGCGGTTAGCGCCTCAAAAATATCAGCCACTCCCATAATTCGTGCTGGAATAGAAAGTTGATCTCTTGTTAACCCTTTAGGATAACCTTTTCCGTCCATTCGTTCATGGTGGCCACCGGCGTATTCAGGTACTTTTCTTAAGTTTTTAGGAAACGGAAGCGCTTCTAGAACATCGATTGTAATATCTATATGGCGATTAATTATTTTTCGTTCTTCTTCGTTAATTGTTCCGCGCGTAATACATAAATTGGTGATTTCATCACTGCTTAACATGTCGCATAAAACATCATTAGTATCGATGTATTGATACTTTGCTATATTTTTAACACGTAATTTTTTATCGTCACTCATGAATTCACCACCTTTATTAATCAGTGCTAAAAACTCATAGTCATCTGCGTATTTTGATTTAATTTGAGTGATGTTGCTCTCTAAAGAGTCTAATTTACCATCTTTGATGGCTTGTTTATAAAGTTGATTTACTGCGTTACTTATTAATGCCGCGAATCTTGCTTTGATGGAATCGATACCATCAAGTAATGTATTAAGTTTGGTGGCTTTATTGATGATTGAGTCTGGGGTTGCTAATTTTCCGCAATCATGCATCCAAGCAGCCACTCTTAATTCATACCATTGGTCTTGGTTTAAACTGAAGTCTTGAAAATACCCCGTTTTATCTTCGCAAGCAGCCTGAGCGATTAACTCAGTTAAAACAGGTAACCTTTGACAATGAGCGGAAGTATGCGAGGAACGTACATCGGTTATTTTAGCAAGTGATTGTATAAATGCATCTAATAATTCTTTATGGCTATGTAATAATATTTGATTTTCTAATGCGGTAGCAGTGTAACCAGCCATTGCTTCAACTAATGCTTCGTTGTCTGAACTAAACGCTATGATTTCGTCGGTTAAATCATCTTTTGCATTAATTAATTGTAAAACAGCAATAATCTCGTTGTTATGATCTAATAATGGGACGGTCATAAATGATTCAGAGCGATAACCATGATTGCGGTCAAACTTTTTGGTACCAGAAAAATCGAATTTATCGGTTAAATACACATTTTTAATGTTAACTAATTGTTTGTTTAAAGCAACAAACGTAGCGACGTTATGTGTATTGGGTTCACCATCTTCATAAAGATTTAAATGATCAATCTTAATGTCATCCCCAGCATAAGCATTTAAACGAATACCGAGTGATTGATTTGACATAACACTGAATTTTAATTTGGCTTGTTCGTCTTCACCTGAAATAACGTAAAGTGTGCCACCATCAGCATTAGTCAGCCGTTGGGCCTCTATTAATACCGCTTCAAAAAGTGAAGGCAGATCTTTGCATTTAGCCAGATTTATTAATATGGCTTGTGTGTTTGTGGTGAAGTCAATTTCAAAATCTAGCATAATTGATTGATCGGTCATATTTTCAGTCTTCATTGATGCCTATCCAGTTAGACAAATCACGAATGATTATTTCAGTCGTAATAGAGTGTCTATTAATATTACTCTAATATTTTTTAAAATAATTGAACCATTGCTCAATATTCATCATTATTAGATGGTTTTTCCATTTAAATAATTGATCGTAAAATCAATTCCAACTCTTTAGGTTTGATAGGTATTATGTCGATAAACTGTAATTCATCAGTATTAGCAATAGGCAAAACTATAAGTAAAGCGATATCAAACCAAATATTTTAACTCTTGTTAAGCATAGATCAAACTTTGATTTCTGTTTGTATTGCTTTAGAAAATTGTGAGTAATAAATAGCCCACAACCCCCGTACTTGTAAGGGACTAGTGATTAAACTCATTAGTCTGTGTATAAGGTTAAAAATTGTAGTGCTATCATCTTCTTGGATTCCTACAGCTGTATCGACTATTTTAAAGCGACACCCCTATTTTTTCATCGCCTAAAGTGTTTTTTAGGTTTGTTAATCCTTTGTTGAGTGAATTTAATTGAATCCCTAAATTTAGCTTCCTAAAAAGTTGCCCAAAAGTTGTCTTAATCGATCTGATTTGACTATTACATATTCTGGGGTGTTTTTATCAATATAAACACTTGTGCTGATTTCGTCACTATCTAATTGAATAAATAAATTAGTGCTGACTGAAAATAATCAGTTTATGTGTGTTTGTAGGGAGTAAAGTAATTGTAAAAAACCCTGTATTTATTGGTGATACAACGGATCAGTCATTAATCAATGGCTGGAGCTGTTTAACTCTAAAAGGTAATTTGTAATACTGTTCTGCGAGAAGGGTTTAGTTCGAAGTTAAACCCAGAATATTAGCATTTAGAATGTTTTAGTACATCATAACAGTCTGCGCCCTTGAGCAGAAAATTGAGAAAACTAACTGAGCTATTAGGTCATGTATAAACAAATTAATAGAGTCGATTCATTTAATAAAGACATAACTGTATTGAACTAAAATATTAATAATATAAGGATTGTTACTCAGAAATATTAACTATTATAAATTGTAGTAATTTTATCAAGGTTATTTAGGCTAAAGAATTTAGAATGCTCTCTATTTCAATGGGTTTGATAGGTTTTAATATTTGCCCATCCATACCATGTTGTTTAATTTTTAGATCATGACCTTGGTAGGCGTGAGCGGTGAGGGCGTAGATTGTTAAATAAGCTCTGCCAGTTTCTTTTTCAAATTCCCGATATTGTTTAACTGCTTGGTATCCATCAAGAATAGGCATATCACAATCCATAAACACAAAATCAAATGTATTAGATTTAAGCAGATCTAATGCTTCTTGTCCGTTGTTTGCAATAGTAACGTTATGACCTAAATTGGTGATTAATTTATTGATGATTAACTGATTTATATTGTTGTCTTCTGCTACTAATATATTTAAAACAGTGTCAGATAGTGACTTTTCTAATGGTTTTTCTGTGATGGGGTCACATTTTTCTAGGTGTAAATCGAACCAGAAAGTCGATCCTTTTTTAAGTTCGGATATGACTTCTATTTTTGTGTTCATGGCTTTAGAAAGTTGATGGGTAATAAATAAACCTAACCCTGTACTTGCATTGTTTGGGTTAATTTGATCTTTTACTTGTTCGTAAGGTTTAAAAATTCGATCTAAATCTTCGGGACTGATCCCATCACCAGTGTCTTTTATTTCAAAGCGGTATAAATCGACTTCATTGGTTTTATCGATTATTGGGGTGACTGAAAGTTGGATCGAACCTGATTGGGTGAATTTAATTGAATTACCTAATAAATTACTCATTAACTGTCTTAGTCGATCAGCATCAGTTAATGCAAATTTGGGAACTTGTTTATCAATATTAATAGATCCTATAGTTTTAGAATCCAATTGACTGAATAAACTAGTAGCAACGGAGTTTATTAAATCATGAATATCTGTAGGGTGAATGACTATTGAAAATTTTCCAGCATTAATTCTTGAAACTTCTAATAAATCATTAATTACTGTTAATAACGCAGTGGCACTTTGATGAATCATATTGTTATAAGATTTTGTTTGTGCATTATTTAATAAAGGCGCCATTATATGACTCAGGCCTAAAATGCCATTTAAAGGGGTGCGTAATTCGTGGCTCACTTGAGCAATTATCTCGCTTTTTTGATTACTCTCTTGTATAGCGTTATTTTTTTCTTTATTAATGATCCTAACTCGAAAAGCAATGGCGCTAGCGAATACAAGCATTTGCAAACACATTGCTATTTTTAGGGTATCCCATAAATTATTGACATCAATTGGGGTTAACCCAAGCATACTTAAAATTATTGTAATACATATCACCAATAAAAATGTACTGGATAATAAAAATACTAAAGAGACTGGGTTTCTATATAAAATATAATGCACTATCGAAAAAATCGGGACACATATCAATGTGAGTAATAATATTGATAATCCTATTATTGAAGAAATATTAGTTGTGATAAGTAATGAAATGGGAAATAACAGAATATTGATAATTAATATGCTGCGCGAAAATATATAAAACCATTTATTTACTTTCTTAATATGTAGAAAGTTTAGACATAATAAAATAATTGATAATGAGATAAGTGGGGTTGAAAGTTTAGCTGTATAACCATTAATTATGGGGGTGTTTGGCCATATATGTTGAAATAATATGCCATCCAAATTACCAAAAAGCAGGGTGATACCCGTGGTGAAAAATAAATAACTTAAATAAATAGGGTCCCTGATAATAAAGAAATAAAACAAATGATAAAAAGTTAACGCTAATAGAAAACCATAAAAAATATTAGCATAGAAATTACTTTCTAATTTACTGTTAAAAGCGGACTTTGGGGTTTGTAATTGCAACGGTAAATCAAAATAACCATCTTGATCCAATCTTAAATATATAGAATGAGTTCCAAGTAAACTTAAATCTAAATTAAAATGATTATTATCGCTGTATATATATCTTGAGGAGCCAAAAGGAAACGCCATTCCAATTGGGCCGAATTCTTCAGTGTATAAATTTGGAAGAATATGTAACAAGGAAGCGTTTAATAATGTTGGGTTACCTAAATCTAAAATGTAATTGTCGGAGTTTGAAAACTTCGTCACATTTATCTCTAATTTAACCCAAACAATGTTGTTTATAAATCCTAAGGCTAAAGCCGAATTGGGGCTTTTTAACCATTTAGATTGTTTGTTATTTAAAAGTTGCTCCCATGTTGATTCATTTTCTAAAGCATAACGCCAGGTTATCTCATCTATTAATGGGTAAATATCATCACCAATTAAGTCTACTTGAGCTTTTGAATTCAATGACACAATCAATAATGACATGATTAAAAGTACGACTTTAAGCCGTTGTATTATTTGCATATTGTCGGAACCATTGTCAGTTTTAAACAAAGTTAATTGTTTTAAAATGTAATATAAATAAAGTATAGATTCAAATGCCAATAAAATGTTTGAAATGCTTCGTTTTAAGCAAAAAATCGTAGCAAAAGTGCTTATTTTCCTTTATTGTTGCCGCTTTTTATTGTGGAAGTTCAACACGTTTGAAAAAATGTGACAAAAGAATGACCACAAAATACATTTATGAATGGGAATCAAGATGAGTGAAAGACCAAGTTCTTTAGATAAAGAGCAATTATTAGATTGTGGTCATGGCCGTATGTTTGGCGAAGGTAATGCAAAATTACCGGTTGGCAATATGTTGATGATGGATCGTATTACTAGTATTACTGCTGATGGTGGTGAGTTTGGTAAAGGTGAAATTGTTGCTGAATTAGATATTAATCCTGATTTATGGTTTTTTGCCTGCCATTTCCCTGGTGACCCTGTAATGCCTGGTTGTTTAGGTCTGGATGCAATGTGGCAATTAGTTGGTTTTTTCCTAGGCTGGAAAGGTAATTTAGGTAAAGGTCGTGCTTTAGGCGCGGGTGAAGTTAAATTTACTGGTGAAGTCTTACCCACTGCCAAAAAAGTTACTTATCGTTTACAAATGACTCGAGTGATTGAGCGTAGATTAGTGATGGGTATTGCAAACGGTACTGTTGAAGTAGATGGCGAAGTTATTTACACAGCTAAAGATTTGCGTGTTGGTTTGTTCACAAAAGAACAGTCACAAAAAAAATAAGAGGTTAATATGAGACGAGTCGTAATTACAGGTATGGGGATTGTTTCTTGTTTAGGTAACGACCTAACAAGTGTAACAAGTTCTTTAAAAGAAGGCCGTTCGGGCATTAAATTTAAAGAAGAATATAAAGAAATGGGTATGCGTAGTCATGTTGCAGGAAGCTGTGATATTGATTTGTCTGAGCACATAGATCGTAAAGCATTACGTTTTATGGGTGATGCCGCTGGTTATTCTTATATTGCGTTACAACAAGCAATTGAAGATGCAGGTTTAGAAAAATCTGATGTTTCAAATGTGCGTACCGGTTTAATTGCAGGCTCCGGTGGAGCTGCTAGCTCGTCTCAAGTTGAAGCTGCTGATATTCTACGTAATCGTGGAATAAAACGAGTAGGGCCTTATCGTGTGACTCAAGTGATGGGTTCTACGGTTTCAGCATGTTTAGCAACACCATTTGAAATTAAAGGTGTTAACTATTCAATTACTTCAGCATGTGCAACATCAAAACATTGTATTGGTAACGCAGTTGAGCAAATTCAACTGGGTAAACAAGACGTTATGTTTGCTGGTGGTGGTGAAGAAGAGCATTGGACATTGTCTGTATTGTTCGATGCAATGGGCGCATTAAGCACAAAATATAATGACACACCTGATAAAGCGTCTCGTCCTTATGACGCAAATCGTGATGGGTTTGTTATTGCAGGCGGCGGCGGTATGGTTGTGCTTGAAGAGTTAGAGCACGCTTTGGCTCGTGGCGCTAAAATATACGGTGAAGTAACCGGATATGGCGCAACAAGTGATGGTTACAACATGGTTGCTCCGTCTGGTGAAGGCGCGGTACGTTGTATGCAACAAGCAATGAGCACAGTTAATGGTCCAATTGATTACATTAACGCTCATGGCACATCGACTCCAGCTGGTGATACAGCCGAGCTTGGTGCAATTAAAGAATTATTTGGTGATAAAGCACCAATGGTTGCTTCTACTAAATCACTAACGGGTCACTCTTTGGGTGCTACTGGTGTTCAAGAAGTGATTTATTCAATGTTAATGATGAAACACAACTTTGTTGCCGCATCTGCTAACATTGATAACCTAGATCCTTTAGCGGTTGATGCAAACATCGTAACTAAAATGCGTGACAACGTTACACTTAATCGTGTTATGTCTAACAGCTTTGGTTTTGGTGGTACGAACGCGACATTGATCATGGATCGTTTTGATAAATAATATTTTATTAAAATAATCACAAAATAAAACCCGCACTTGGCGGGTTTTTTTATGTCTATCGTTCATATGATTTTAATCAGTCGTAATTTAAATCCGTTGATTTGCCGCGAAACACCCAATAAGAAAACGCGGTGTATAAAATAATTAAAGGTAATACCACCGCTACACCATAAAAAATCACACGTAATGACTCTGTACTAGTAATACTTTCTGATGCCAATAAATGTCCTGGTACTACATAAGGGAAATAACTAAACGCATATCCAATTGCCACAATTAAATATAAAAGGGCAGTTAATAAAAAAGCGCTGTAATCTCTTTTAACAGGTGAGCGATCGGTAATTTGTTTAAAGTGGTAATCGATCACCATAAAAATAGTAAAGGATAAAAATAATAAAATCAGCATTAAAAATAACCCTGTGACACTTAACCACCTATCTGCCACTTCAGGTTTAAATATTAAATTGGTGACACTAATTGTTAGCATTCCTGCTACAAATACATAACCCGATATTTTACCCCAAAAAGCAGCCTGAACTCTAAGTTCACCTTCTGATTTATACACTAACCAAGCACTGCCAATTAACATATAAGCGGCACTAACACCCACAGCGCTTAGTAGAGAAAATACAACAGTTTGCCAACTTGATTCAAAACCCATTACATACATGCCTAACATGTAACCTTGCATTAATGTCACAAGTAATGAGCCAAATTTAAACACTTTATCCCAGTTGTTTTTATATTGTGTTGCAACCTTTGCTCTAAAATCAAACGCGACCCCACGCATAATTAAACCAATTAATAAAAACGCGGAGGGTAAATATAAATTACCAAAAATATAAGAATGCGCATTAGGAAATGCAATCAGTAAAATACCAATGGCGAGTACTAACCAAGTTTCATTAGCGTCCCAAAACGGACCAATTGAGGCAATCATTTTGTCACGATAATCTTCGTTGTCCATTGGCATTAATATACCAACACCTAAATCATAACCATCTAAAATTGCGTATATAAAAATCGATAACGCCATTAACCCTAAAAATATGGTTGGCAACATTTGATCAAATTGTTCAGACATCATAACGAACTCCTAATTCATTAGGGTATATAGGGGAATGTAACGTTTTTGTCGATTGAATTTTTTTGCAAGTGAGATAAAAAATAGTATGGGGGTAAGTTTCATTTACACCCCAAAATGGAGCTGCAGAAGAAGCAATCATTTTGTCGCGGTAATCTTCGTTGTGCATCGGCATTAAAATACCAACACCTAAATCATAACCATCTAAAATTGCATATATAAAAATCGATACCGCCATTAACCCTAAAAATATGGTTGGCAATATTTGGTCAAATTGTTCAGACATATCAAACATAGTTTGCTCCTAATTCTTCAGGAAGGTTTGGTGTGTGTAATTCTTTTGCTGATTGAATTTTTTTGCGTGTCAGGTAAAAAATAGTATGGATATAAGCCACTAAAAGCACAGCGTACACTATTAAATACATCGTCAACGATAGAGCAACATGAGTTGGTGGTTGATGGGTAACCGCGTCAACAGTTTTTAAGATCCCCTGTACTAAATAAGGTTGTCTGCCAATTTCAGTTACATACCATCCCGCTAAACTCGCGATCCAGCCTGAAAATGTCATCGCGCAGAATAACCTTAAAATAATCGTCGGATAGGCTTTTTTACGCATCAAATAAAACACACCCAAACTTGCGGTTAATAACATTAAACCACCCATAGCCAGCATAATTCTAAAACCAAAAAATAAAGGTTTTACAGGAGGGTGTTCTTCAAAGCTATTTAAACCTCGTAATTCACCATCAGCATGGTGAGTTAAAATTAAACTGCCAGCATTTGGAATACTTACTTCTAAATGATTAGAGCGTGTCTCTTCATCGGGAATAGCAAAAATAACAAATGGAACATGAGTGTCTGTCTCCCATATAGCTTCCATTGCTGCAATTTTTTGAGGTTGATTCTCAAGAGTGTTCAAACCATGCATATCACCTACGATAAACTGACACACAATTAAAACTGCTGAAAAACTCAAGCTTGTTTTCAAAGATTGTTTGGCGTCTTTTTGATTGTTGAATTTTAATAATCGATACGCGCTGATGCCAGTCACTAAAAAACAAGCGGTTAAACCCGACGCTAATAAAGTATGCGTTAAGCGGTAAGGGAAAGATGGATTAAATATAATTTCAAACCAATTGGTAGCATGCGCAACACCGTCGATCATTTCAAACCCCGCAGGAGTATGCATCCAAGAGTTTAAAGCGATGATCCAAAAAGCCGAAAGGGTTGTACCAAACGCAACCAAAAAAGAGGCCATGGTATGTACCCAACTAGGGACACGTTTCATTCCAAAAAGCATGATACCCAAAAAGGTCGCTTCTAAGAAAAACGCAGTTAATACTTCGTAACCCAATAACGGGCCAGCAATATTACCTACTTTTTCCATAAAACCAGGCCAGTTAGTACCAAACTGAAACGACATCGTAATACCGGTTACCACACCCAAAGCAAAAGACAGCGCAAATATTTTTACCCAAAATTGGTAAATATCCATCCAAACTTTGTTGCCCGAAATGTTAAAACGTAATTTGAAATAAAATAACATCCAACCTAATGCAATATTAATCATAGGAAATAGAATGTGAAAACTAATATTGGCTGCAAATTGGATTCTTGAAAGCATCAGTGTTTCTAACATGGTTACCCCTTTTTAAAGAATTTGTCTTTGAGTTCTAACACTTTGGTTACTTGGCCGCCGAGTTTTAATAACGTTTTTATTTGCTCAGGCTCAAGGTGTTGAATTTGTTGTAATGATTGATCCACCATCTCAAGAAGCTCTAACGATTCTTTCATTTTGTTATTAATATAAGAGTTTTCTTGAGTGTTGGGCGACATCATTTGTTTGCGTAACATGGTTAATGTGGGTTCAATTTCGCGCTTACGACGTTGGATAGCAATTTGCATCGACAACTCCCAAATATCACCCATTGCAGTAAAATAGGTCTTTCGATCGTCTTTAACCGGTTGAGTACGAATCAATTGCCAACTTTGTAATTCCTTTAAGCCCATTGACACATTACCACGTGAAATATTCAGCATGTCACTGATTTGATCGGCGTTAAGGGGCGCTTCGTTAAATATTAAAAGTGCCAGCATTTGACCCACTGTTCGGTTAAAACCCCAGTGACCACTCATTTCGCCAAAGTGTACTACGCAGGATTGTAAATCGTCGTCTAAATTCATAATGTTTGAGTTTTCAGAAATTTCTGAAAATATAGTATTTAACGCTGAGTAATGCAAGGATAATTGTGCGAAGTGCTGTAATATTTTGTTTGGAAATGATTGATTCGACAATGTTAGTGCTGAGTTTAAATAGTAACCGGCCTAAAGTTAAAGCTAAGTGGTTAATTTTTAATATTGCAATGAGCATGAAAGACACAGTATTGAGTGTTTTATTATTTAATTGTTGTTGTAATTAAAATGCTTTATGAAAAATAAAAACGAATATAAAATTGAATAAATATCTATGGCTCTTGAGGTTTGAGGTTTGAGGTTTGAGGTTGAAATTAAAGTAGGGTACTTTAAATCTTAAAAAATATGAGGTTTAACAGAGTACTTTAAAAGGATATTAATGTTTGTTTGGAATAATAATCCAGCTAAATAATGCACCAATATTGTAAGTCCATGAATTTTTTATTGTTTGTTTTGATCCCAGTGTTTTTGCATTTCAAAATACAAAAATGAAGTGGTCCAAGTGACTAATACCAAACTCGTTAATGATTTAATACCTTTTAAATAACGTATATTTCTAATCGATGTAATGTCACCAAAACCTATTGTGCTAAAAATAGTAAATGTCTCTTAACTGATAGCTTTAACTAGGTCGATATTTTTAATGAGGTCGATACCAGGCAGGTCTGGAATCAGACATTAAATCATCCAATTTTTTCTGAGCTTTGTTGGTGTCTTTTAAATCAATAATCTCAATCATTTCGCATTCATCGTTTAGCATTTCGCTGATTGAGGTGGGGTACACTTTGCAATCATCAGGTCGATCAAAATAAATGTCACAAAGATAATGTGGTTGTTTGATGGTGGATGTTTCGGACTCTTTTAAAAATGGACAACGTGTTAATTTGTTTTTAGTGATCGGGTCAACCCAAATAGTTTGATTATTGATGTATTTGGCAATCTGTGGCCTAAATACTTCCCAATAGTTAATTTCATCTTCACTGGCATCCAATGCACCATCACTATATTTAATACAACATTTTCCACATGAATTACAGTTTTTCAAATCAGTTGCTCAATTAATAGGTCGTTGAAGTATGAAGTGATCGTTTGTAAATTCAACCTAATTAAAAACTCAGTTTTTATATTTTTTTAAAACCTAACAGTCATAGGTTATTTTTTATAATTTATTGCAGCTCAAATGTGACTTTTGAAGCCAAAATGACTATAATTTGCGTCCAATATTTTTTTTGAGTTTTTTATGGGATTTCAGACTGCACTTTTTGACGCTCACGTAGCTGCAAATGCAAAATTAGTCGACTTTGGTGGCTGGGATATGCCCATTCATTATGGCTCGCAGTTAAAAGAACATGAAATAGTCCGCAAAGATGCGGGTATGTTTGATGTGTCGCATATGACTGTGATCGATGTCACTGGCAACGGCGCAAAAGCCTATTTGCAAAAATTATTAGCTAACGACGTTGATAAACTTAAAATAACAGGCAAAGCGCTTTATAGTGGCATGCTGAACGACGATGGCGGCGTAATCGACGATTTAATCGTTTATTTATTAGAAAATATGTACCGTGTTGTTGTGAATTGTTCAACACGTGAAAAAGATCTAGCCTGGATGCAAATAGTCGCTAATAACTTTGATGTGACATTAAATGAGCGAGCGGATCTTTCTATGATCGCTGTTCAAGGCCCTAATGCGGTAGAGTGCACTGCAAAAGTAATGGCATGTAATGAATTAGAGTTATCTGTTTT
>JALJPK010000070.1:18081-22088 GCA_022968985.1 Pseudomonadales bacterium
AAATCATGGTAAGCCATGAGAGTGCGCAAACACTGTGGAATGCATTGTTAGAATCAGGTGTAAAACCTTGTGGTTTAGGTGCACGTGATACACTTCGCTTAGAAGCGGGTATGAATTTATATGGTAATGATATGGACGAGTCTATATCACCCATGGCTGCAAATATGGCTTGGACCATTGCAGTAAAAGACGATCGCCACTTTTATGGTAAAGAGGCCGTTTTAGCAGAAAAAGAATCCAAACAACAAGGCAAATTAATTGGTTTGTTGTTAGATGGCAAAGGTGTGATGCGTTCACATCAAGTTGTAATTAATGCACAGGGCGAAAAAGTCGGTGAAATCACCAGCGGTACGTTCTCTCCTTCATTACAAAACTCCATTGCCATGGCACGAGTAACTGGCAAGGTACAATCAAGTTATCAGATTGAAATGCGCAGTCGTCTTGTGAATGCAAAAGTGGTGACCATGCCTTTCGTACGTAATGGTCAACCCGTTTATAAATTAATCGAATCATAAAATAATCAAAGAGTATAATAATGAGTAATATTCCTGGAGATTTAAAATACGCAGCCACTCACGAGTGGGTACGTCAAGAAGGTGGTGATATCGTAACCGTTGGTATTTCTGACTTCGCTCAAGAACAACTAGGCGACGTTGTTTTCGTTGAGTTACCAGAAGTAGGCACCAACGTAGAAGCAGGTGATCCAATAGCTGTAGTAGAATCTGTAAAAGCAGCGTCCGACATCTACAGCCCAGTAACTGGCGAAGTAATCGAAGTAAACCCAGTACTAGAAGACGCACCAGAAACCGTAAACGAAGATTCTTACGACTACGGCTGGTTCTTCAAAATTCGCCAAACACAAGGTGGCGATTTAGAAGAGTTAATGGACGCAGAGTCATACCAAGATCAGTGCGAAGAATAGTTTTTGTTTTTGATTTTCTTCACGCCATAATGAAGCCCGCTCTTCGTTGATAAAAGGTCACTTACACTTGTAAGCTCCCTTTTATCGCCTCGATCAGACTCCATTTTGACCCAAATAAAATCGAAAAACCGCGTCTCAATGTAGATGAGTGTTAATTTGAAAAGGTTACTTACATTTGTAAGCTTTCATTTATTGCTCGATCAGACTTCATTTTGACGCAAATAAAACCGAAAAATCGTGGCTTAATTTAAAATTGAATTAGGCTACAAAGTTTTGAAATTAATTAATTGGCCTTGTCGATTTTTTAATTTTGATACCAGAAAATGTCCAGACTCAATTTTTGCCATCCGCTTTCGCTTATGGTTTTTTTTATTTTTACCCGAAGAATTTCTTTTATGAACAAGCACAGTTTATTTTTTAACGACGACTTCTTATCTCGCCATGTAGGGCCTGATCAAACTGATCGCCAAGCCATGTTAGATAGTCTACAAGTTTCTGATTTAGAAGCGCTTATAGCACGTATTATTCCTAGTGATATTCGTCATCTTACACCACTAAAAATGCATAAAGCTCAATCTGAGTTTAGTGCGATGGCAAAGTTACGTGTTATTGCGAATAAAAATAAACTGGCTAAAAACTATATTGGTCAAGGGTATTACGAATGTATTACCCCGCCTGTTATTGGTCGTAACCTGTTTGAAAACCCAGGTTGGTACACCGCTTATACGCCTTATCAACCTGAGATTGCTCAAGGCCGTTTAGAGTGTTTGTTAAATTATCAACAAATGATTGTTGATTTAACCGGTATGGAAATGGCTAATGCCTCGTTATTAGATGAAGCAACAGCAGCAGCTGAAGCGATGTCGATGATCAAACGAGCGAATCGTAAAAATAAATCAAACGTATTTTTTATTGATGAAAACTGTTTTAAACAAACCATTGATGTGGTTAAAACTCGTGCGCCGGGTTTTGGTTTTGAAATAGTTATTGGTTCTTGGGAACAAGCTTTGGAAGGCGACTTTTTTGGGGTTTTAATTCAATATCCAGGTAAAGATGGTCAAGTTAAAGACCCAACTGATTTAATCACAGAATTACACGCTAAAAATACAATGGTTGCTGTGGCAAGTGATTTACTTGCATTAATGGTGCTTAAATCGCCAGGCGAATGTGGTGCTGATGTTGTGCTGGGTAACTCACAACGTTTTGGTGTACCAATGGGTTTTGGTGGTCCACACGCTGCATTTTTTGCAACAAAAGATGCATTTAAACGTAATTTACCCGGTCGTATTATTGGTGTTTCAAAAGATACTGAAGGCAATATTGCACTTCGTATGGCTTTGCAAACTCGTGAACAACATATACGCCGTGAAAAAGCCAACTCAAACATCTGTACCGCTCAAGTATTATTGGCCAACATGGCGGTAAGTTACGCTATTTATCATGGTCCGGCTCGATTAAAAACAATCGCACAACGAGTGAATGCATTGGCCAATTTATTTGTCCATTGTCTGCAAGACTTTTCCCTTCAAAATAAGGGCCTTAAAATTGTTCACGAACAATTTTTTGATACTGTCACCGTAAACGTTGGTGATCGAATTGATAATATTAAAGAGCAGTCTGCGCAAAAACTGATTAACTTAAATTATTTATCCGGTGCGAAGGTGAGTGTTTCGTTTAACGAAACCAATACCGTTCAAGACATTTTAGACTTAGCGCAATTATTTATTGGGCCACATTCAATTAATGGCGATTCATTAATAGAAAGTTTTGAAGCATTTGCTACGTTAAATAAATCAGTTTTACGTGAAGATAAAGTGTTAACTCACCCAATTTTTAATACACATCATAGTGAAACAAAAATGCTGCGTTATTTAAAATCTTTAGAGAATAAAGATTTAGCCTTAAATCACAGTATGATTTCATTGGGTTCATGTACCATGAAATTAAACGCAGCGTCACAAATGCAACCTGTTAGCTGGCCAGAATTTTCAAATATCCATCCGTTTGCACCTAAAGAACAAACGTTAGGTTATTTGGAATTAGTAGACAGCTTAAGTGAATACTTAAAAGCCATTACGGGTTTTGATGCGATTTGTATGCAACCTAACTCAGGTGCACAAGGCGAATACGCAGGTTTATTAGCCATTCAAAAATATCATCAAGCTAATGGTGAAGATCAGCGTAATGTTTGTATTATTCCGCAATCTGCACATGGTACTAACCCAGCATCCGCTCAAATGGCGGGTCTAAAAGTAGTGGTTAGTAAATGCGATGATTTAGGTAATGTGGATTTTGAAGATCTAAAAAGCAAAGTATTAGAAGTAGGCGACAAACTTTCATGTTTGATGGCAACGTATCCATCCACCCACGGTGTGTATGAAAAAGGCATTAAAGAAATTTTTGCATTAATTCATGAACACGGCGGTCAAGTGTATATGGATGGCGCAAACTTAAACGCACAGGTTGGTTTAGTACAACCCGCTGAATTAGGTGCCGATGTATCGCATATGAATTTACATAAAACCTTTGCGATTCCACACGGTGGCGGTGGACCAGGCATGGGACCTATTGGTGTGAAAGCACATTTAGCACCATTTGTTGCTAACCATAGTGTGACACCTATTGATGACGCCTCACATGGCAATGGTGCGGTGAGTGCCGCTGCATTTGGCTCTGCTAGCATTTTACCTATTTCGTGGATGTACATTGCATCGTTGGGTCAAAACGGTTTAGCGTTTGCTACTGCTAATGCATTATTAAATGCTAACTATTTAGCCAATGAGCTAAAAGACGATTACCCATTGTTATACAGTAATGAAGACGGTTGGGTTGCACACGAATGTATTATTGATTTGCGCCCACTTAAAGCACTAACTGGTGTCACTGAAGTAGACATTGCAAAACGCTTAATGGATTTTGGTTTCCATGCGCCAACAATGAGTTTCCCAGTTGCGGGCACGTTTATGATTGAGCCAACTGAAAGTGAAAGCAAAGCGGAATTAGATCGTTTTATTTTAGCTATGCGTACTATCAAACAAGAAATTCTAGACATTCAATTAGGTAAAATAGAATTAGAAGACAGTCC
>JALJPK010000071.1 GCA_022968985.1 Pseudomonadales bacterium
TATCTGAATAATTGGAACCATAGTTGTACTCATTCCATTAGCTTTCTAGGATCGCTGATAACTCCACTGATGGCGGAGGCAGCGGCCGTCAAGGGGCTGGCAAGTACTGTTCGTGCGCCTATGCCTTGCCGACCTTCAAAGTTACGATTAGAGGTTGATGCACAGTGTTCACCGTCGCCTAATTTATCAGCGTTCATAGCCAAACACATTGAACAACCTGGCTCGCGCCATTGTAATCCAGCGTCTGTAAATATAGTGTGTAAACCTTCTTGTTCAGCTTGTTGTTTAACTAAACCCGAACCCGGTACAACAATCGCTTCCATAATTGTTGAGGCCACTTTTTTACCTTTAACCACTGCTGCAGCCGCTCGCATATCTTCAATACGCGAGTTGGTGCAAGAGCCAATAAATACACGATCTAATTGAATGTCGGTTATTGCTTGGCCTTCTTTTAAGCCCATGTAATGTAAAGCACGAGTAATCGAAGTTTTGTCAGTGTCTGTTTTGCCATCTTCAATAAACGGCACATTATTGCTTACTGGTAAAACCATTTCAGGGGACGTGCCCCAAGTGACCTGTGGTTTGATGTCACTGCCTTCAATATTAATCACTTTATCAAAGTGTGCGCCTTCGTCACTGTGTAATTCATTCCACTGCGCTACGGCTAAATCCCAATGCACTTCTTTAGGTGCAAACGGACGGCCTTTAACGTAGTCGATTGTTTTTTGATCCACAGCCACTAAGCCAGCACGAGCACCCGCTTCAATTGCCATGTTACAAACGGTCATACGGCCTTCAATAGACATATCTTTAAATACTTGTCCGCCAAACTCTAACGCAAAACCAGTGCCGCCGGCTGTGCCTAAAATACCAATGATGTGTAAAACCACATCTTTAGGGGTGATTCCGGCATTAACCTGGCCATTGACACTCACTAACATGTTGTTCATTTTCTTTTGAATCAAACAACCCGTTGCTAAAACATGCTCCACTTCAGAGGTGCCAATACCATGAGCCAAAGCGCCTAATGCACCATGTGTAGAAGTATGTGAGTCCCCACAAACAACTGTCATACCTGGTAATGTAGCACCTTGTTCTGGGCCAACAACATGCACGATACCTTGACGAATATCATCCATTTTAAATTCAGTGATATTAAATTCATCGCAATTAGCATCCAATGTTTTTACTTGGATTTTAGAAACAGGATCTTGAATACCCTCAATACCAATCGCGCGCTCGACACTAGTAGTAGGTACATTGTGATCCGGAGTTGCCAAGTTGGCCGATATACGCCAAGGCTGACGACCCGCAATACGCAAACCTTCAAAGGCTTGAGGTGAGGTTACTTCGTGTAATAACTGACGATCGATGTAGATTAAAGCCGTGCCGTCTTCACGTGTTTTAACAACATGGCTTTCCCATAATTTGTCATATAAGGTCTTGAAGCTCATTGTATTACCCTTGGGTTAGACTTCGTGCAAAGCAGGAAGTAAAAAATTGGTCGAAAAGGTTTTTTAAACTATGTATATATTGTAAGGTTGTATCAGGTATAAAACAAATTGATTATTTTTATATAACCTATAACCAAAAGGAATACTATATGATAGTAAATGGTGTAGGTTCGGGATTTATTCCGAAAAGAGGCAAGAATCAAAGCATTACCAAGCAGGTAGCTTCAGGAATTGTTCCGAAAAATAGCTAGCCATGTAGGTCGTAGCTTGTCGCGTCAAAAACTAAAATTCAATAGCAAAATGACGTGGCAAGCCACGACCTACACAAATAGGAATCAAAATAATGGAAATAAACAGCTTAGAAGCCTTTGTGGCCGTTGCCGATAATCAATCGTTCTCCCAGGCGGTGGATCAATTGTTCATTACGCAGGGGGTGAATGCATACTAGTTATGTTAAAAGTACAGCGTTAAAAGTACAGCGTTAAAATTACATAGTTAAAAGGTATTAAATAGTTATTTAATTAAAAATTAAAGGTGATTATATGAGTAGGAGACAATCAGGTGGAATTATACCGTTAATAATTATTGTTATGGTGTTTTTAAATTTTGAAAAAATAGTAAATAACATAAGTGTAATTATTTTTGGTGGTGTTATTTTAATTGGAGGAGGGTATTTTTTAAAAGGTGCATTTTATTTGACAAAAAGAGAGATGTTTTTTTCAGAGGTTCGTAATGCCGTTAAAAAATATAAAGGAACATTGTCATCAAAAAAGAAAGAGCTTGTTGTAAATGATGATTATGGTGATGTTGATAAGTTTATGTGGGAGCATGAAATTAAAAATTTTATCGAAAGTAAAGTTTTTAAATTTATTGATGTTGAGAAATACTTAAGTAAAGATGATGTGATTAAATATGTAGACAGTATTGTTTATTCAGGTGATAAAATTAATGAAATTGATTTTAAAGAAGGTAGTAAATTAAAAATTGATGAATTTTATTTGGATGTAAGTAATAAAGTCGAAAAATATAAAGTAATTTTAACATCTAAGAAGAGTATGTATTGAGCTAAGGATGAATATGGAGACTTAGATTATAAGATGTGGAATATTGAGATATTAAAGTTCATTAATAAAAAAGTACCCAGTAACGGTATTATTGGTCAGCATATTGAAGAGACAGATGTAATTAGATTTGTAAATGACTTAATAAGTGTAGAAAAAGAAGAAGAGCCAAGTTTTGATGATGTGCTTGATGGTTACGAATATGAGTATTATTGTGCTGAGTTACTGCGTATGTATGAATGGGATGCTCGGGTAACACAAGGTAGTGGGGATCAAGGTGTTGATGTTATAGCAACTAAAGAAGGTGTGAGTATTGGTATTCAATGTAAGATGTATCATGCTAATCCAGTTGGGAATAAGGCTGTTCAAGAAATCTCATCAGGAATCGTTCACTATAAGTTAGATTTGGGCGTAGTCATAACTAATGATAGGTACACAAAGTCCGCAAAAGAATTGGCCGAATCAACTGGAGTATTACTAATACATCATGACGAAATTTTTAATTTAGATGAATTGATTGAAGAAAATACAAATATAGAGTTCGAGAATTAAAATGGAAATAAACAGCTTAGAAGCCTTTGTGGCCGTTGCCGATAATCAATCGTTCTCCCAGGCGGCTGAAAAATTATTCATCACCCAACCTGCCATCAGCAAACGTATTAGTGTGTTAGAGCGCTCCCTTGACAGTAAATTGTTTGATCGAATGGGGCGAAATATCTTATTGACCGAAGCGGGCCAAGCGTTAATGCCGATTGCACGTAAAATTCTACAAGACATTATTGAAGCCAGGCGTAACGTACAAAATATTAGTGGGCTGGCCAGTGGTGAGTTAAAAATAGCTTCGAGTCATCATGTTGGATTACATTATTTACCACCGATCATTAAACGATTTGGCTCTGAGTTTTCACAGGTAACTTTGAATATACAGTTTATTAACTCAGAACAAGCCATTGAGTCAATCATGAATCAAAATATCGAATTAGCGTTCACCACGTTACCTAATCGATTAGATGCACAGTTAACCAAACAAAAAGTCTGGAAAGACAGTTTACATTTTGTCTGTGCAAGCGATCATGTATTAAGTCAGAAAAAACAATTGATGTTAAACGAGTTGCAGTATTTTCCAGCGATATTACCTGAAGAACACAGCACCACATTTAAAATAATAGAAAGTGAATTTTCAAAACATCACTTACCGTTAAAAAGTGCGATGACAGTTAACTTCTTAGAAACCATTAAAATGTTAGTGGCAGCCGGGTTGGGGTGGTCGGTATTACCTAGCTCAATGATTGATGACAGCTTAAAAATATTACCTATTAAATTAGAGTTAAATCGTGAGTTGGGTTGGATCAGACATAAACATCGATCTTTGAGTAATGCAGGGAAGGCTTTGATTGGGATGATTGAGAATCGATTGTAAACTTTGTAAAAAAATAAATAAGAAGGTTATAAAATGAGTATATTTAAAAAAATATTTGGCAGTAAAGAACGTGAATTACCGAATTCGACATGGGAAGAACTCGTATATTTAATTGAAGATAAATACCCTAATGTCCACAAAAATATCGAACCGAAGGCGACAGAATCTGAAATTTTAGAATTTGAAAAAAACATTAATGTGAAATTACCAAAAGAATTTTACGAGATGTACCGATTTTCAAATGGGCAAAATGAACAATCAATGTATTTTTTGTTTTCAATGCGCTTCCTTTCGTTATATCGAATTAAATGGACAATGGATATTGAGTTTAAGTTAATAGATGAATTAGAAGGCGAGTGGGATATGTGTTTTTCTAATCCAGAGAAACATATTAAACGAGCTTATGCGAATGAAAAGTGGATTCCATTATTTATTAATGGAACTGACTCGTATATTGGAATAGATTTAGACCCAGATGAAAAGGGTGTCATTGGGCAAGTAATAAATTTTGGTATTAATGATGAGAGAAAAATTGTAATTGCTAATTCATTGAATGAGTTTTTTGAATATTGCATAAAAATTATTAAATCCGGAGAGCAACTTACTTACAATAAAGAAAGTAATTATTTTTTATATAAAGATAAGCCAATAAGTTCAGTGATCAGAAATGAAAAATATGAAACGCAAGATGAAATTGTAATATTGAAAGATGTTGAAACTAAATTTTCTATTTGGCTTGCAAAAGTAAATGTTATGGAAGGGGTGTTTTCTGAAGGGCGTAATGATAAGTTTAATACTGATTTTTTTATAGGTAATAATGAAAGTTCTTTTGTTGGAGGAGGAAAGAATAAAGCATCATTTTATTTGGATATGGTTGAGATGAGTGAGGATGCTCGAGATTATTTTAAGAAAAATGTATGTGAAAAAGGGTTTGAAACATGTTTTGGCATTAAAAAAATACCAAATCTAGATTATGATAAAACTGACCGTGTCATTAAAGAGAATGAGATATGGGTTTATTTAGGAAGTTATTCTGATAAATAACATATGGAAAGGATTGGGTTGTACGATTAATGATCAAGATAAGTAAGAAGTTGAAAATGTACAATCAAGAACCAGAAAATTATAACTGTTCATTTTGTAGAATAATCAAAATAGCTTTGATTGATATGATTGAAAAGAGATAAGCGAGATTGTAATAAATAAAGTTTTATGTTGATTTAATGTGGCTGGATGTTAATCTGTTTAATCATGGTTGATTAAACAAGGTTGCAATTAAATGAACGTACTTTTTGATAAAGATATTGAATCCATTCCTATGTCTATTTCTATTCGTGCAATCGAAGATTTTTTTGAATCTGCAAAACTAAACAAGGTTGTTACACCGACAAGAAGCTCAATTAATACTGATAAAGGTGGTCTAACTTTTACAATGGGTGCAGAGGTAAATACAAGCAAAACCATTGGTTTTAGAGTGTATGACACCTACCCAAATGAAAGCCCTGAAAAACAAGGTAGCAATACCGATCAAATTGTTGTTGTGTATTCTACTGAGAAAAGTGAATTAAAAACCGTTGTTATTGGATCGTTATTAGGTGCGATCCGAACGGCCGCAATTGGTGGTTATGCCGCAAAGTTAATGTCTAATAAAGACGCGAATAATGTTTGTATTATAGGGGCAGGATTACAAGCGTATTACCAAATTAAAGCGATGTTGGCGGTTAGGGATATTAAAGAAATTCATATATGTAATCGCACAATATCTAAAGCACAGAATTTAAAAGATAAACTTGAGTTAGAATTTGACTTAACAAATCTAAAAATTACTGCAAACGAACCCTCTGTTATTGAAAAAAAATTAAAAACAGCCGATATTATTATATGCGCCACTAATTCAAATAAACCTGTATTACAAAAAAAGTGGATTAAACAAGGGGCTTATGTGGCGAGTATTGGGCCGAAGTTTCATAATAATCACGAATTACCATTAGATATTTTAAGCTCGTCAAACATAACAATCAGTGATGCTCCGGAACAATTAAAAGCTTACCCTAAAAAATACTTCCTTGATGATCTTAATAATATTCATGCAATTGAGAATTATTCAAAACTGGATAAAACTAAAAATGGTTACCAGTTGTTTTTATCAACGGGAAGATCGGGTACTGAAGTGATAGTGGCTGATTATTTAAATAGTTATTTAAAAGTAATTTAAATAACTATAAGTATTTAGGTATAAAAAAACCAGCAACAGCTGTTTTTTTACGAATAATTTAACTTAGGTTTAAAAAATACTTTTATCAATGACAATTGTATTATCATCTTTGTAATAATAATGAGGGATGTGTAAATTAGGGCCTCCAGGACTGCCTATAAATGATCTCCCTGCAAAATCAAATCGACTACCTTCATCGGTGCAATAAAATCCTACATTCTTTAGATATGTTTCTTGTTTGTTATTAACCATTAAAGAATTGCCCACTCGTGTGCAATGATTATAAACAACTAGGTATTCTTCTTTGATCGATCTGTGTTGGTTCTTACAGTTTTCGGGTTGTAATGAATATCTAGATTCAGGATCTTTTAATTGATCATTTATTGTATTTAGACTTTCAAGCATTTCTTTGGTGCGTTTTAAAATATAAAAACTTTTATTATTCCAAGTAAAGGCCATTATATTGCCAGGCATCATGCCGTTAATAGTGATGATTCTGGGTTTTTCGCCATAATTAGTATGAGTCCAGCGTTTAATCGAAGGGGTTAATGCAACTGACCCTAAAACACCCGCCATAATACTTGTACCTGAAAGTAAAAAATCTCTTCTCTTATTACTCATGATCTTTCCTAAATTACAATTATGGTTTGTTTAATATTTGTGCACTGTTCATTAAATAAAGCGACAACTCTGCCATCGATTTCTTTCATACTAATAACTTCAGCTTCAGTATATTCATTAATAGACATAAAAGGTGTGAATTTAGTTTTTATGAATACGCTACTTACTTTTTTACACTCACAATCAGTTTGATTATAAAAACAATTTTTTGTATAAATATAAAAACTGTCACCTTTTACTGTATAAGATTTATGAAAAGTATAGAATTGTTGTAAATATTGCTCTGCCATCAATAATTTAAAATCGACTACTAAAACGCCTGACATAATTACAGGTAGAAAAATAGTGGATAAAATAGTGTTAATAACAGATTTAACTGACCGTTCTTTAAATGTATTAATCCAGCTGATTAGTATTTGCACAAGGAGCAGTAAACAAGCAATCAAAACAAAACTTACGCATATGAAAAATTCAGCATCTTTCCATGCAGGTATGTAAATAGGTAAGGCAACTAAAATAGAGCTCAAAGACAAAAAGGCGATTAAAATTAATCTATACATTAAAATATTTTTTAATTTAGTTAATATGTATTTAATCATCATGTACTCACGTATATAAAAGCTAATAGTAAGTACATTTCTAAGTGTTATCAATGTTAACTAACCGTTAGTTCTAAAATTTAAAGTATTATTAAGCGTTATTTAACCATTAGATAAACCCAATGCATAAAAAAACCAGCAACAGCTGGTTTTTTATTATTAGAAGGGGGATTCTAAAATTATTATAAAGAAGCTAAATCGGCTTCGTCTTTGCTTTCTTCTTTACCTTCCTCTTTACCTTCAGCTATCAATTCTTCTAAATGCGCTTTTAACTCTTCGTAATCAGGTTGAGACTCTTCAATCGCTACAATCTTACCGGCTTTGTTTACGATATAACCAGAAGGATAACCTTTTGGTTCATAGGTTTTAACTGCAGCGCGTTTGTCGTCTCTTACTACTAAAAAGTCAGCAGGAGTACGTTTTAAAAATTTCTTAGCGTCTTTTGTTCTTTTATCTGTGTTGATACTGATAAATACAAATTCTTCACTGTCTAGTTCATTATGTAATTTATTATAAGTAGGGAATGACTTAGCACAGGTTACACACCAGCTTGCCCAGAACTCAACAAAAATAACCTTGCCTTCAAATTGTGTTAGGTCAACCATTTCTCCTGACTCTATAGATACTAATTCAGGTAAGAAAACATCATCACCAACTGATAATTTCGCTGTTGCTACTTGAGCGCTTAATAATACTGTTAATGCTAATAATAATTTTTTCATAATAAACTCTCTATAAATATTGTTGTTATTAATTATGTTTTAAAACTGCTTTTTGTTTTTTTAAAGTAGTTTTGTTTCGACTTGGGATAATAATAACTTAAATATATTTGTTTACTAGTGCGTTTGTATTAAATTGAGAGTTATCTCTAAAACTTAATAGAAACATGGCGCTAAGCCCATAAACACTAGGTTTAGTCAGGTTTCGTTCAGTTTGACTGGGTTATAACAGGGCTCTAGATTAGATGTTCAGTTGACGTTCAGTTTCGTCCGTGAAACGTAGGGTTGATATTTATATCAAATGCTTTTGATCATTTATTTTTTCGATATGAATATCGACCCTACAAAAGATTCATGCTTGATTTACACCGCTTCAATTAATAATTAATTTTCACTAATTATTTGTGTGCCTGTCCAAATATCATTGGGTTTTAACTCAATAGGATTAACAATTTGCGCAGCTTCTATACATAACATCTCATTGTATTCTGTATCATCAAAATCCTTCATGTTTTTAGCGTCTTGTTTACCTGGGTTCCAAATCACGCAATCTTCAAAGCCTTCATGTTGAATATTTAATGTTTCAAAGCCGTTATTAAACTTAAGCGCACTGTTGAGTTTAAAATACACCCGATCAATAGCGTCTTTAAATGTTAATGACTTGTTTAATTCTACTTTGTCATCGTTAAAGTCTGATCCGTTATTGTCCCAATATTTTAAATGAGTTAAACCTTGTATATAACTGTCAGTTAGATGTTCCACTCTAAAATAACTATGTAATGCAGCGGTAAAACTAAACGGTTTATTGTCAGTGTTTCTAATTGTTAATGACAACACAACATCATGTTCATTTAATTCAATTTTATATAAGGCTTTAAAATGATAAGGCCAAAGTAATTTAGTTTGAGCATTAGATAAAAGTTCGAACACTATTTTAGATTCACTTTGGCGAACCACTTGCCAGTCCATATTGCGCGCAAAACCATGACGTACAATTGGACCACGTTCATTAAATTGTGGAAATATAATAGGTATACCACCACGAATGGCATTAGGTTTTTCAAATATGGCTTTTTGACTGATGAATAAGCGCTCTTTACCAGATTGGGACACCCAGCTAGTAACATGTGCACCGTATTCATAGACGGTAAGAGTTGCATTTTTATTAACCAGTTGTTGTTTGTTCATCTTTAATATCCATTGCTAAACCTATTTTTTGCGCCATTAAACGGATTTTAAGATGGGTAATCAAGTAATTTACTGTAAATGGATTAATGAATAACTGAAATAAACCTATTTTTATAGAGTTAAAATACGTTTAAGGTTTAGATGTTAAAGTACTAAAATGATAAGCTGTTCGCATTATTATGTTAAACGGAGAGTTGTTGTGAATCCAATTGAACAAGTTTTAGATTTCATGGTAGAGATTGAAAAGTTAAAGGATATTCATAGAAAAACTCGACCGGTGGGTTTAAAACGTTATGAAAATTCAGCGGAACACAGCTGGCATGTTTGTATATCAGCGTTGATGTTAAAGGACTACGCTAATGATGAAATTAATATAGATCGAGTGATTAAAATGTTATTAATTCACGATTTAGGTGAGATTGACGCCGGTGACACCATTATTTACGCAAGTGAAACCCAAGAAAACAAAGATAAAGAAGAGGCCGGCGTAAAACGTTTATTGGATATATTACCAAGCGGTCAAGGCGAGCAGTACTTAGAATTATGGCGAGAGTTTGAGTTAGGTGAAAGTAATGATGCCAAATACGCCAAAGCCATAGATCGTGTGCCACCGTTATTACATAACATCAACGACGAAGGACACACATGGAAAAAACACAATATTCCAAAAGAAAAAGTTTTTGATATTAATAGCCGTATTGGTAAAGGCAGTACCAAGCTTTGGGAAGTAATTAAAACCAAATTGAATAAAGCTGTGACGGATGGATTGTTGAAATAAAATAGATTAGTTGTCAAGGCAAGCCGTTAACCTACAAAATAATATCTACATTGTAGGGCAGTGGCTCGCCCTGACAAAACAAATATTAGTCGTCAAGGCAAGCCGTTGACCTACAAAAGAATTCCACAATGTAGGTCAGTGGCTTGTCCTGACAAAACAATATATGGATATTGGACTATAGTTAATAAAAAATATCACTAAGGATAAACATGTCATTTAACGAATTAAGAAATGGCCGAGTTTCAATTACGCATCAAGAATATCTAATCACATTTGTGACTAAAAATCGCAAACGAATATTTACAGATCTTCAAACCTGTTCGACTGCAATTAATGAAATTTTAGATTTAAAAGAAGGTGTTTGGTTAGCTTGGGTTTTAATGCCTGATCATTTTCATGGTTTGATTCGATTAGGTAGTTTAACTTTAGCTCAAGAGATCGGACGATGTAAAAGTAAAAGCGCTATTAAGGTAAATCAGCATCTTAAATCACAAGGGGAATTATGGCAAACCTCGTTTTATGACCGTGCTTTAAGAGATGAAAGTGAACAATTAAAAGTAGCAAGGTATATTGTGGCTAATCCATTAAGGGCAAAATTAGTGGGTGAAATTACGGATTACCCATATTGGAATTCGAGCTGGCTGTGAAGTAAATTATTGTCGATTTTCATTTGGGCTGTAGGTCAGTGGCTTGCGCTTTTCAGCTTAATTAAGATAGAATATTATTAATTTAAGGCTCAGTTTAAAACCTAGTGAAAAGGAAATCTTTCTTGGTTTTCCATTCGAAAATTCATTTGTATTATCTGTGGCTATCCTTGAAAAATATTATTTTAAATTAGTAATAATTGAGCAGACATTATTAATGTAGGTCAGTGGCTTGCCCTGACAAAATAAATATTAGTCGTCAAGGTAAGCCGTTGACCTACAAAGTCATATCCAAAATAAAAAATAATAGCGTTTATTAAATCAGTCAATCTTAATGTAATCTGTATTTTATAAACGTATCCTCTGCAATGAATAGAACTAGCTCTTTAGAATCTGTTAAAAATATGGATATGCGTCGAAGTAATAACATATCAATATTATTAACAATGCTTACTAAAAAAATAACAATTAAATCAATACTGAATTTGTTTTACGCAAAGATCTACAGGTTGTTAAATTGATATCGAACGAATTATTAATTTTGTACAGATGTATGATTTAGTAGGAAAATTAAATAATGCAATTAAGGACTGATTGTTGGATTTAAACAAAATAGTTATCTAAGAAAATCGTTGATCTATAAAATAATATTAAAAATTAGATTGATTTCTGATCGTCTTAGTAAATACCTATTTGTAATAGAACCCTAAGTGTATTTAATATCATCTCCCAATCATTTGTTTAGAATTTAATGACAGTCATATGTTTAGTAATGTTGCTTTTGTGTAAATTAAAAAACATTTAACTGATATCGAACTTTTTCTAACATTGTTAGACTATGTATTGTTAAAACTATTTTTAACAAATTATATTTCACCAAGGGAATTAAAAATGAAATTAAATACAATAGTATTTGCTGCTAGTTTGACATTTGTCAGCGCTGGGGTAATGGCTTCTACCTATGAAAAAGTAGAGTTCGATCAAATAGTACAACAATCGGATACTGCCGTTGTTGCTAAAAAAATATCATCATCACAAATTAAAAAAAACGGAGCCATTTATACTCAAACTAAATTTGAAATAATTGATTCTGGATTTGGATTTAACGAAAAGGAAATTATCGTTGAAACCATGGGTGGAAGTTTAAATCATATGAAATACACAGTATCCCAAGCTGGGTCGAATTCAATTTTGTTTTTAAAAAATCAGCCAGTTTTGTTGATGTTAAATAAAAATAATGACGGGTCGTATCAATTAACTCAAGCGCAACAAGGTTTATATCCAATTAATAAAAACCAAGTGATGTTGCCTGCAAACAAAGGTGGTGTTGTATCTATAGAAGATGCTATTGAATTAGTTCGTAATATTCAAGCGGCCCCTAAGGATTAAAAAATGAATAATAATTTAAAAAAAATATCATTATTAAGTGTTACTGCGTTATCTTCTTTGTTGCTACATAATTCACTTTATGCAGCGCAAACAGGACGCCAATTAGATGTCATTAAATATTCTGGACCGGTAGTTTCATTACCTTCACAAGGTGGCGCTGAATTTGAAAGCGCTGAAATTGTGGGTATTTTTTGGGATCAACGATGTGCACAAATCGATTACACGTATAATTCTAACTCAAAAGTATTAAATCAATTTGGTGAAGAAATTGCACAACAAGACGTAACTAACGCAATTGAATCTGCAATGAATTCATGGAATGCTAACCCATCATCGTATATTAATTTATCATTAACTAATCAAACACAATTAGGTGATCGACCTCATGTTTTGGGTGACTTTATTAATGAGCTTGTATTTGTAAATGATGAGTCCCTTCCATTTTTGGCTTATTCACCTTCTGCAGCGTTAAATTTTGATACAACTTTTGTGGCTGGTGATGACATTGATGGTGATGGCGATTCAGATGTGTATGATCCAAACCTTATTGCATCAAATGTGTGTATGGATATTGACCAAGATGGAGATATAGAATTTCCGGCAGGGGATTATAAAGCGGGCACAATCTTAGATAATGATATTCAATTTAATGCGTATTACCCTTGGGAAATTGCAGCAACTGGAGATTGGGCATTTATTGTTGAAGGGGTTGCATTACATGAGTTAGGCCATTCCATTGGTTTATCACACAGTTCAATTAATATATTTTCCGATGAAGATGGTACAGGTGCAGTGATGTTTCCGAGTATTGATATTTCATTAAATTCTAAAAAGTCTCAAGTAAAATTAACAAGTGACGAGTTATCCGCTTCTGCATTTTTATACCCTGAAGGTTCGGCGCAAGCAGGTATTGCAGCCATTCAAGATGGCGATATTAAATTTGAAGATGCCTATGATGTGATTTCAGGCACGGTAACTAATGCTGGACAGCCTCAATTAGGTGGTAGTGTTAAGATCTTTGATGAAAACACTGGGCGTATTATTGCTGAAACCTATACTGGGCAATCTCGATTGTTTTGGGAGTTATTTGAAACACCTGAAGGTGATGTGTTTTATGACTTGAATATTTATGAAGAGTCAGCCGTAAATGGTGACTATCAAGTTGCAGTGCCTAAAAACACTCAGGTGACCGCGTTATTAGAAGCATTAGATTGGGCGCCCGTTTATGCGGGTCAAGTTTCTACTAATGCTTATTTAGGTGCGGCTTTAGGTCAAATATCATTTCCAGAAGAAGGTTATGATGGGGCAGACGAAAGTGATGTTGAATTTAGAACATTTGCAAAGGTACCATTTCATTCGTCTACACCTGAAGCTAAAAATATTAATTTCAAAACCAATGAAGAAATTAAAATATATAACTGGGAGCAAGTTGATTATTTAGCAGACTATGTTGTTTGGGGAGCGCAGAAGTTTAGTTACGTTGAAATGTTTGATCGTCAACGACTAAAAGATTTATTTGCTAAAGGTTTAGTGCCTGTATCGGGTTCTTTTCAAACAAACTCTGAAGATAAATCGTTAGTGCCAGTATTTGAATCTTTTCAATTAGTATTAGGTAAATTAGATGAATCAGGTAACGTGCAAATTACAAAAGTGATTCGCGAAGAAATCAACTTTATTGGGCAAGACAAAGACGATGCGCCATTCTATTTTGAAAATCCAAAAGCTTTACCATTTTTAATTACAAATGAATTTAATAAAGATCCAGAGTTAAATTTGTTTATGGTTTTAAATGCGCAGCCAACTGTATTTGATGATTATGGAATACCACCTAACTTAGTCGCTTGGGATGAAGACGTACAAGGTTTCTCATTCTTGTCATTAGATGATAGTCCTATATTTCCTTATTGGGGAACTTGGGCTGCTAATATGCACTTTACTCAAAACGATGAAATTAATGAGTTTTTAGTAAAAAGCGCTGAACTACCTTAAGGTTTAAAGCTAATTAAAAGGGCGAGATTCGCCCTTTTTTTTTGGTCTATATTTTGTGGAGTGCGATATGAAAGGAAATTAAAATTCGCAGCTATTTGTTCGACACTCTATGATAATTACAAATCTCAATCGGTCTGAGACTTGCCTATATGGATGACGGTTAGGAGTGTGAGCAGGACACGGAAACTTTTCCTTGAAAAGACAAATATTAGTCGTCAAGGCAAGCCATTAACCTACAAAAATAATATCCAGAATAAAAATTAATAATATATATAATGGTCGACTTTGATCTAATTAATATTTTATAAACATCCCACTTTAAAAAAAAGAGATTGCTCTAAAAAATGACAACTAAGTCAAAGCAGATTTTAATTTATACACATATCCACAATTTTCGATATTCATAAATTAACTAAATTCATAAACCATTTTTAAAATACCATCTAACTCTTTTAATAATTCCGGATTAGAAATTTCTTGTTTATCAGCATCAAAATTATTGCCAAAACTAGGTAATGAAAACGAACCTAATACATTAGCACCAAAACGTGGTGTAGCAGCGCTGGCTATTTCTAATACAGATTTACCGCCACGACCACCAGGTGAAGTTGCCATTAATATAACATCGGTGTCTTGAAATATTTTTTGCTCGGCACGTGTACACCAGTCAAATAAGTTTTTATAAGCGGCGCTGTAATTACCATTATGTTCTGCAAACGAAATCATCACCAAATCAGCGGATTTTATTTTAGCCAAAAAATCATGGGCAAGTTGTGGAATACCATTGTTTTGTTCACGGTCAATACTATAAATAGGAATTTCGTAATCGTTGATGTCGAGTAATTCGACGCTATTGTTTGATGTGGAACTTGCTAAACGATTAGCTGCAAAAGACACTAATTGTTTGTTAATGGATTGTTTACTGTTACTTGCTGCAAAGGCTAAAATTTTCATAAAGGTCTCTTTCAAATGGTATGTATCATTAATCGGGCTGTGTGATTAATGACTTAATTATTTAACTATTCAACTATTCAACTACTTAACTATTAATTTTTGGTTGCTCTTGTACTAATGTGCCATTGTTATAATCATTAACTGCTTGGTCAATCTCGTCTTGAGTATTCATAACAAACGGACCGTAATGCGCAACAGGTTCATTTATTGGTTCACCTACTAATAACAATAACTCCACTTTTTGATCAGCGGATTTTAGCACTAAATCTTGTGGATCTACGTTTAATAATACCTGCCTAAGAGAATCTTGTGGTTTAGATGAATCTTTTGGTTTAGTTGAATCTTGTAGGTGGCCTTTATAAACCAGAATCATCGTTTTTCTATTTTTGCTGTCGATATTTAATTGTGTATTGGGTTCTAACTCAATATCTACAACACTTATATTGGCGGGTAATGACTGTAAAGGGCCTTTAAGTGTTTGTTGATTGATATCAATATCACCACCAATCACTTTTACTTTAGCGCCATTAAAATCAATCCAAGGCATTTCATCACTTTGTACGTCTTGATATTCTGGTGTTTTCATTTTGTCTTTGGCAGGTAGATTAAGCCAAAGCTGAAACCCACGCACGGGTGAGTCAGAATCTTCAGGCATTTCAGAATGGATCACACCACTGCCCGCACTCATCCACTGCGCGCCACCAGATTGGATACTGCCTGTATTACCCATGCTGTCTTTGTGTGAAAACGCGCCTTGTTTTAAATAGGTAAGGGTTTCAAAACCACGATGCGGATGCGCTGGAAAACCTTCTTTAATTTCAGACATGTCGTCGGAGATGATTTGATCAACCATTAAAAATGGATTTAAAAAATGATCATCAAAACCATGTACACGAGTTAACTTAACCCCAGCGCCGTCTGAAGTAGGGTGGGTTTTTTTACTAGATAAAATATTCATAAATGTGACCTCAAAGCTGTGGTTTAAACTATGTAGGTATTATGGTTGTTTTTATTGCAAATGAAAGGGCGATAGTTGCAGGTTTTGCTTGCATAATTGCAAAGAGGTTGATTTTGTTCGATTCTGTAGATAGCAGTAGTTTACCAATACAAAACTAAAGTGGAAAAGAGCTTGTCTCATTTAATGTTATATTCATGAAAGCACAGTTTTAGTGTAGTACTGGGTTATTTGTTCCCGGCATAACTCTACTATCTAGATCCCTTTAGGCATGTGTTGCTCTGACTATTATATCCATGTAAATCTTCATACATAACTCAACTAATAAAATCCATTTAAGTTTGCTCGCGCGCCTTAACTACACCCCTATAGTTAAGCTTTCCCCCCACATACCATGTCTTATAAATAAATTTTTAATTAATAATAAACTTATACCCCCGCCCCCTAAAAGTAATAAGCTTCTTTGCCACAGGCTGGTTATTCAATTTTTTACGCAACCAAGCGACATGCACATCCTCCGTGCGAGTGCTGATTTCACTATGGATCCTCAAACCTCATTCAATAATTCATCGCGTGAATGGATTTGATTGGGGTTATAGACTAAGAAATTTAGAAGAAATAGGTGATATTGTTGTGTGTTTAGGCTGATAACTTATTGCTTTAAGCTGAGTTCTAATTTATGAGTGTCTAGTTTGGAGTTATCAAGCTCTAAAATTGTTTACTGACTTCTATATTTACTTCTTATTCTGGTAGAAAGCGTAAGCTTGCTTCAATTCTTCTTAATAACATATATTTGTCAAAGGGTTTAGTTTGGCAGTCGTCGGCTCTAAATTTATACCCATTATGGTGCCTGTGTTAGATGATTGAGCGATTAATATGAACCATGGACGTCCAATTTTATTAAATGAATTTAAGTTTGTATGCTGAAAGTCTAAAAGGACTAAATCATAACTCTTTATAAATAATGACTGTTATACATTATTATATAGTGCTTTTGTTATGGTTTATTATTTGATTTGATAAGAAATGTTATAAATAAAATTACACAATTATTAAAATACTGTACTATGCCGCGCAATTAACGGAATTAAATTATTTATGGACAAGTTGTATTAGTAGATTGTTATTAAGGATGTCTTTTAGTTTTTAAACGTTAATTTTTTAAAATTATATTATCAATTAAATATTAAAATTAAGGGAAGTAATATGTTTAAGAAAAACGATATTGGTTGTTTGAAAAAAACAATTATATTTTTAGTGGCGTTAAGTTGTTCCAGTATTGCACTGGCAGCTCAACCCGTATGTAATCTTGAAGTTGTCAATAACTGGGGCGCAGGTAGCCAATCTAGTTTAGTGGTCACTAATGACACAAATCAAGCTATGTCAGACTGGCATATTGAAATAAAATTTGAAGGATCTTCATTTGTAAATAATTCATGGAGCACAATCAGAACGGGTGAAAACCCTATTAAGTTTGATTCCTTGGCTTGGAATAAAACTCTTAATCCTAATTCATCATTTGCATTTGGGTTTAACTCAAGTCATCCCGACGGATTTGAAAAAGCAATTATTACAGCATGTTATACAGGTGATGGGCCAGTTCAAGATGATGATAATGATGGAGTGAATAATGATATTGATATGTGTCCTAATACAACTGCGTCAGAAATAGTAGATTCGTTTGGTTGTCCGCTTTTACCAGTAGATGACGATTTAGATTCTGTCCCAAATACCGAGGATATGTGTCTAGTAACACCTTTTGGTGAGTCGGTAGATGTGAATGGTTGTTCTGATTCGCAATTAGATGATGATTTAGATTCTGTATTAAATGCAAATGATATGTGTCCATTAACACCTTTTGGTGAATCTGTAGATATAAATGGTTGTGCTGATTCACAATTAGATGATGATTTAGATTCAGTATTAAATGCTAATGATATGTGCCCTGCTACACCTAATGGTGAGTCGGTAGATATAAATGGTTGTGCTGCTTCACAATTAGATGATGATTTAGATTCAGTATTAAATGCTAATGATATGTGTCCTGCTACACCTAGTGGTGAAATTCCAGATATAAATGGTTGTTCTAATTCGCAGTTAGATGACGATTTTGATTTCGTTTTAAATTTTAATGATTTGTGTCCTGAAACTAAAATTGGTGAAACAGTTGATGTAAATGGTTGTGCGCATTCACAGTTAGATGATGATTTAGATTCTGTATTAAATCCTTTTGATATGTGTCCTGAAACTCCTCTAGGCGATTTAGTGGACGATATGGGTTGTACTATTGTAGATAATACAACCGCATTAACTTCGGTTATTATTAATGATCAATTTGTATTACAACAAGCTAATATCTCGTTAGTGGATGTATTTACTAATTTAGCAGATGGTAGTACTGATCCTGTTGAGTTATTTCAGCAGTTTTGGGATTCACAGCGTTCAGTTCCTGTTATTAATACAGATTTATTTTGTCAAGGTGAAACAAATGGATTTCCAATTTTATGTGATCGATTTGAAACTCAAGTGGCTTTGATGGAGGCACAACAAGCGCTTAGTGAAATGGGTTTTTACAAATTAACGGCAGTAGTAAATAGAATTCATTTAAGAAAAAACAACTGGGAAGATTGTGGTGAACATCGTTTAGTGTTCGCGACCAAAAATCATCCAAGTTTTGGGCGTAAATTTTTAATTTTTGAAGCAAGAATTGAAAATCCGATACCCAATGATATTAATGGCTGTGCTGATGTCATTAATTTTTGGGATACTTTATCGACAAGTGATTCTTTATTACAAGCTAGTTTAATTAGAGAGTTTTTTATTGATAATTCAATTGGATTACCTGTGATTGCACCGGAACGATTTTTAGCTGAGACAGGGCAGATTAGATCGAATCAATTTCTCGGTGGTGATTGGTTATTAAAAGAGCATAAAATAATCGATTTTTGTTCAGAGGATATTTGTAAATTTCAAATTGAAACGGTTACAGTAAAAGAAAATCCTTTTGGTGAATTATTTAATCCAGAATTACCCTTTCAGGGTAGCGAAATTTCATTAATAGCAGCTGACTTCCAAAATGATTTTGTGGAAAATATTGATCATTTAGCGGGTGAAAGTATTTTAAATATTAAGACAGCCACTGATGATAAATTTAACCATGGTCAAAGTTTATCAAGTGGTTTTTTAACTTTTGAAAATGATTTTAAAGGTCATTTTGCAAATGGTGAAGATTCTGTATTTGGACAAAATATGATGAATGCATTAGAAGGTAAGTTTAATGCTGATGGCTCCGCTTTAACTGTTGATCAAATATTGGCAAGATCTACAGCATTAACTTGTGCCGGATGTCATAATCCAGATGCATTTGGTTTAACTATTCCTGGTAGTATCGGTGCTTTGAAATTAAGCGATGGAAGAATTATTGATTCTTGGCCAAGAAGTTTGATGTTTGTTCATATAGATGAAAATGGTGCGCTTTCTGATGCTTTAATTAACGTTTTTCTTCCTGAAAGACAGGCTGATTTTGGA
Organism: Pseudomonadales bacterium; assembly: GCA_022968985.1. Classification (GTDB taxonomy): domain Bacteria; phylum Pseudomonadota; class Gammaproteobacteria; order Pseudomonadales; family Natronospirillaceae; genus Marinicellulosiphila. The sequence goes on from JALJPK010000071.1 coordinate 19,515, forward strand.
TCGATTTTAAATGAATTAAATTTATAGAATATTCATATTAAAACCAACTTCAGTGTGAAGTTGGTTTTAATCAATTGATTAAACACATATTAAAATTGAGCTATATCAATTAAAAATAACTAAAGGTGTCTCAATAACTTCAACAAACCTCCTAGATAAACCTACCTAACAAACCTTCTAAACAAACCTTCTAAATAAACTTGTTTAACAAACCTGTGTAACAATCCTAAACCAAAAACCTATTTAACAAACCTATTTAACAAACCTATTTAACAAACCAATTTAACAAACCTATTTAATAAACTTATAGCCCCGCCCCCGAAACGTAATCAGCCGCTTAGCCACAGGCTGGTCATTTAATTTCTTACGTAACCAAGCCACATGCACATCCACTGTACGTGTTGTAATATTTGAATGTATCCCCCAAACCTCATTTAACAATTCATCGCGCGAATGGATTTGATTGGGGTGGGTGACAAAGAAATTTAGTAAACGATATTCTTGTGTGTTTAATGTGATTACTTGTTGTTTTAAACTGAGTTCTTGTTTTAGGGTGTCTAGCTCAAAATCATCAAATTTTATGATCGTTTGATTATTTAGTGCATACGTTTCATTTGTAATGTGACTCTGTGATGGTTTAACTCGTAAACGCGCTTCAATTCTTGCTAATAATACTTGCATGTCAAAGGGTTTGCTTAGGTAGTCGTCGGCACCTAGTTTTAAACCCATTATTGTATCTATGTTGGTTGAGCGGGCGGTTAACATAATAATTGGGGTTTGAATGTTTTGTTTACGCAAGTCTTGGCATACTTGAAATCCGTCTTTTTTCGGTAACATGACATCCAATAATATTAAATTGTAGTGGTTAGTTAGTGCTAGTTTTTCACCTTTTATCCCGTCGTTTGCATGCTCGACTGCATAACCTTCGTTCTCTAATCGGTCAGTTAGCATAAACACAATACCTGCTTCATCTTCTATTATAAGGATTTTTCTTTTCATAATGGATCCTTTTTAGTGGATGGTTGAGGCAGTTGAATTGGAATGAGTATGGTGAATAATACCCCTGTTTCTTTTTCACCGTTTAAATTGATAACAGGGCTTTGTAATTGGATGTCTCCTGATAATATATTAACCATCCGTTTGATTAAATTTAAGCCTAATCCACTGCCGCAATGTTGTTGTTGCTCACTTCTTTTACCGCGTACAAAGGCTTTAAATATGTTTTTTTGTTCTTTTTTGGGAATACCCATACCGTTATCTTGTACTTGAATTTTTAATTCTTTAGATTCTAAAATACTTAAAGTGACATCAATTTGGCTGGCAGCATTTTGTGTTTTACCATGAATAATGCTGTTCATTATTAGGTTTTCTAAAATCATCCGAAGCGCATTTTGGTCTGTAATAATTTGTTTTGGTAACGTATTAAATTGGCTGTTAAGTTCTATTTTATTATTGTTAGCTAATTGAGTTAAGGGCAATAATATTTCATTTAAAAAATCATCGGTTTGAATGTGGTCTTGTTTGGCTTTATTTTGATTGGGCATAGCGCAATATAAAAGTGTGCTTTCTATCATGCGATTTAAACGTTGGCTTTGTTTTTTTATTTCGTTGCCATATCGAATGATGGCTTCTGGTTTGTTCACAAACCCTTCACTTAGGTTGTCGGCGGCTGATTGAATAACAGTTAAGGGGGTGCGTAATTCATGGCTGATGGTTGCGGTGAATTCTTGTTCTAATTTACGTTGTTTTTGAATACGATGAATGGCGTAAAAAACTAAAAATGTGCTGAAGGTTAATAAAGACAATATTGATAAACTTAAAATAGTTGATATTAATTTTTGTGTGTTGATGCTTTGATTTAAGGGTTGGTCTAAATTATATACTTCGATATAAGTTGTAAATGGTTGATTTAAAAAAGGATGTGTTTGAGCTTGATCAAAAATATCTTCTTTGGGTTCAAAAGAACGTAACAGCAATTCATAAAACCAAAATATATTTCGATTTTGCGGTTCATTTTTAGCATTATTAAATCGATTGTCTGAATCATTTCTAAAGCGTTTTGACACTTTTAGAAAAAACAATATAGGCACAACTAAATCAGCAGTTTCACTGGTTGAGTGGTTTTCGCTTTCAGCGGTGAGTGATTGATTGATTAACCAACGGTAATGATACGAAGTGGAGTCAAATTGACTCATGACTAATTGACTGAATTGAGTTAAATCAAGTTGGAATAAATCAACAAGTACTTCGTTATTTTTTGTGTTGTTATCATCGTGAATGACATAAAAAATTGAACCGGGTAAGTTTCGTAGCAGTGTATTACTGATAGAGCGATGAGCGAGACTGGTTGTTTTGGGTAAGTCTTGGATGATTGATTGCCATTGTGATGGGGGTTGTGACGTTAAGGCGCTTATCTGAATATTAGCTTCAAGTGTCATGATGATTTGAATTT
>JALJPK010000072.1 GCA_022968985.1 Pseudomonadales bacterium
TAACTCAGAAGGTTATGAAAGCACCACATTTACTAATATAAAGACTGATGGTGCTGACATTTTTATAGCTGCGCTTTATGTAACGCCTGAAGCTGACATTCCCTTATCATGCATGGCAATCGGTGATGGCAATTATATCCAAGGCATTCCAGCAGGCGACAGCACCCTATGGGATGACTTTGTCGCTAATTACGTATCAAAAATCATTTCAGATAATGATAACGATGGCATCTGTGGTGATAATGACGCCTACCCCGACATTTCAATTGAAGGTTTTATCGATAACGATGATGACGGCGCGCCCGATGATTGTACGATTGATGATTGCCAAGGCATGGCCGAGGATACCGATGATGACAACGATGGTATTGAAGATATCGCTGATACTTACCCTAATGATTTTGATAATGATGGTATTGACGACAACGATGACGCCAACCCAACCATTGCCATTGGTGACTTAGCTGACAATGACAATGATGGATCACCAGATGATTGTACCGATGTAGAATGCATAGGCATGGTTGAGGATAACGATGATGAAAAAGAAGGAATACAAGATTACAACGACGCCAACCCGTTAATTCCTATTGGAGATCTAACCGACAATGACAACGATGGATCACCCGATGATTGTAGCGATGTAGATTGCTTAGGTATGGCTGAGGATACCGATGATGACAACGATGGCATCGAGGATGATAATGACGCAAACCCTAATGATTTTGATAATGATGGTATTGACGACAACGATGACGCCAACCCAACGATTGCCATTACTGGCCTAACTGACAATGACAACGATGGCTCACCGGATGATTGTACTATTGATGATTGCCTAGGCATGGTTGAAGATACCGATGATGACAATGATGGTATTGAAGATGACAACGACGCCAACCCTGACATTTCCATTGGTGAGTTAACTGACAATGATAACGATGGCGCACCGGATGATTGTACCGCGGTAGATTGCTTAGGCATGGTTGAAGATACCGATGATGATAACGACGGTATCGAAGATGACGATGACGCTTACCCAAACATTAACATTGGTGAGCTAGCGGACAATGACAATGATGGCTTGCCTGATGACTGTACGGTTCTCGATTGCTTAGGCATGGTTGAAGATACTGATGATGATAATGATGGTATAGAAGATCTCGTTGATATTTACCCTAATGATTTTGATAACGATGCTATTGATGACAACGATGACGTCAATCCAACCATTAAAATTGGTGAGCTAGCGGACAATGACAATGATGGCTCTCCAGATGATTGTACGTATGTAGATTGCCTATCTATGGCTGATGATACCGATGATGACAATGACGGTATTGAAGATCTCGACGATACTTACCCTTATGATTTTGATAACGACGGTGTTGATGACAACGATGATACCAACCCAACCATTTCCATTGGTGATCTAGCTGACAATGACAATGATGGCGCTCCGGATGATTGTAACGCTGTAGATTGTTTAGGCATGGCTGAGGATACCGATGATGACAATGACGGTGTCGAAGATGACAATGACAGTGAGCCAACAAACCCTTTTAAATGTCGAAATTTAGATGGCGACAATTTTGATGACTGTGCTTCGGGCACCGATAACCCATTAGCCGATGGCGATTATGACGCCGATGGTTTAGCCGATGACCTGGACCCAGACGCCGATAACGATGGTGTATCCAACGCCAATGAAATCATCGCAGGCAGCAATCCACTTGATAAAAACGACACCATCGATTTAATCGCGCCAGTAATAACAGTCCCTGCCGATATTGTTGTAGACGCTAGAGACTCATTAGGTGCGGTTAAAATTCAAGCTGAGATTGTGTTGTTTTTAAGTTTGGCAACAGCCGCCGACAATGTAGACGGTGTGTTAAACAATATAAACAACGATGCTGCGGATTTATTTGCATTAGGTGATCATATTATTACTTTCACCTCGCAAGACGACTCAGGCAATACAGGACAAGCACAGGCAACTATAACAGTGGCCGATTTATCAAAACCCGATTTATTCTTACGCGGTGACAGCTCAATCACCATTGAGTTAGGTGCATTGTATACTGACGAGGGTGTCATAGCGCTGGACAATGTGGATGGTGACATCAGCCAAACAGTGATAATTGATAATAACGTAGACATCAACAGCATTGGTTTATACAGTGTTATTTATAATGTAAGTGACGCTGCTGGCAATGTAGCACAAAGCGTAACCCGCAATATCAGTGTACAAGACAGCTTTGCACCGATAATCACAGTGCCTGCTGGAATAATCGTTGGCGCTGATAACAGTGATGGCACCACTTCTGACAATATATTAATCAGTACATTCCTGACCAATGCAACTGTAATGGACGCCGATCAAATCAGTTTATTTGAACACAACGCGCCTTTAATATTCCCAATCGGCCCCACGATTGTAACGTTTAGCGCAACAGACATTACGGGTAATGTGGGACAATTACAGTCAACAATAATGGTAAAAGATCTGACACCACCGGTTATTATTTTAGAAGGCAGTTCTCTCATTACACTAGCATTAGGAGACACTTATAATGAGCTTGGTGCAACGGCAAATGATAACGTAGACGGTGATTTATCAATTTTTGTGCAAAGATCAGGCACATATGACACATCAAGTATTGGTATTTACATGCTGAGTTATGACGTATCTGACATGAAAGGTAATCCTGCAGAAACTCAAATAAGGCAGCTTTCGGTACAAGATGTTGAAGCCCCTATTATAACAACGCCGTTATCCATCATCATAGAAGCACAAAGTGCATCAGGTGTGGACAGCTCAAATCAAGCTGTCATCGACTTCTTGAAGTCGGCAAGCGCAACCGATGCTGTTGACGGTGAAATCACACCCGATAATGACGCGCCTGTAACAATTAGCATAGGCAAAACTACGGTTATGTTTACCGCTAGCGACAGCGCAGGTAATACTGCTAATGCATCGGCTTTTATAACAGTAGAAGACCAAACCCCACCCATCATTATTTTAAATGGCGAAACGGATGTTTTCATTGGCTTAAATGAAACCTATGTTGAGACAGGTGCCACCGCAACCGACATCGTAGATGGTGTTTTAGACACAGACACTGACATCATAGTTAGCGGCGAAGTCGACATCACACAAATAGGCCTTTATACAATAACCTACCGAGTAAGCGATTTTGCTGAAAACAGCGCAACAATTTACAGGACGGTTACCGTACAAGATCAACAAGCACCGATAATCACAGCGCCAGCGGATACTGTATTGGCAACCCCAGATGCAAACGGGCTACCCATTAACGACCCACAAATTGTTGATCTATTAAATGCAGCCAGCGTAATGGATGATTGGGATGTGGATTTAGTGATTACTCATAATGCACCCGATGTATTAACCATTGGAGTAACCACCATAAAGTTCACAGCGGTTGATGCACAAGGGAATATAGGGTTAGCACAAACAGTGATTACAATTGAAGATCAACAAGCACCTGAACTTGTATTATTGGGTGACAGTGAAGTTAGTTTAGAGGTTATCGGTAGCAGTGAAGGCAGTGATGAAGACGGCACTCAAAATAACGATCTAGACAACCCTCAAAACACTTATGAAGATCCAGGTGCAACCGCGATGGACAATGTTGATGGTGATATAACAGGTCTGTTTCAGTTTGTTAATAACATTAATTTAGAAGTAATTGGTGAATATTCGGTGCAATACAGCGTGAGTGATAATGCAGGTAATAGCGCAGTGGTGACTCGAGTGGTGTATGTTATTGAAGCTGATGATAATGCTAATCCAGCCAGTGAAACACCTTCTAAATCGGGTGGCATTATTAACGGGTTCATTTTGTTAATCATGATGGCTGGCTTGTTGTTAGCTCGATTACGTTATCGAGTTAAGGTGGTTTAAGCTTTAGGGCTCATAACTTTATCATTCGAGACTTTGTTATTCGAGACTTCTATTTCACATGACATACGATTTGGGGTTTTGAATATATAACGTTAAATTTAGCAGCCTCTGCAAAAAAAATGGAAGACAAAGGATTGTCTTTCACTTTAATTCACATCCATAACTTGTTTTACAAACTTATTAGCAATACCAATTCAGACAGCCATAACAATCCCATCTAAATGACATTTAAATAACTTCAATTCAGCATTTACTTAATAAACAATTGTCACCGCTTATATTAGCGGTAACAATTATTAACATTTAGCCCACACAACTATGGATGTCTCAATTAGTTGTTTTATATAATGTGTCGTTTTGTGATCCAAATAACTGAAGTGGACTAAAATCCGAAAAGACCAATATTTTGGAATATTGGACAAAAAAAGACCAATTCTTTTAGGATTAGCCCAGGTTTTACCGTGGATGTCTCAATTAGTTTGCATAAAAAATGATATGAATTTTAAATATACACTCCGATCTACTTTAAAAAAATCACTTACTTTTTCGGTGTTTTTTATTTCTTCATAATCAATTGCATATCTTTATATCTTTTTATTTCAACGACTCTAACCCTTTGTGATCAAATCCTTTGAAATCCCCATTTTATTATTCAAAATTGATAACTTAAACATGCAATTAACGGTGTCGTGTTGTATCAACATTAGATAGAATAGAAGATTAAGCCAACACACTTAATCCCTCAACCATCAATATGACAAGGAGCCTCAATGCATCAAGATCACGAAGAATTTTTAGATGAGGTAATTAGTAAAGTTACAGCTCAAAGCGCAGAATCCAAAACTAAAAAGTCTAGAAAAGAGATTGAAGCTTCAACAATTAAAGCATTAATGGAAACTACTCAATTATCACAAAAAGAAATTAAGAAATTAATGGAAGATGTGAGACGACGTGAAAAACATAAAGAACACCTAATCAATCAGAAAAAGCAAAAACAAAAGAAAAAAAAGGCGATGTTTTTTAAGCTGTTAGCGGCAATAGTGGTAAGCCTCATTATCATATGCGCATTATTATTTTCTCTTACCCTATTTAAAGCACCAGTTAAAATCGAGCTGAAACCATCCACAGCTGTTAAAACAGAAAACAAGGACAAGGATAATAACGAAAAAGCTGAAAAATCTGAAAAAGTCTTCAATACCGCTAAATATGACAATTATCAACTATTAATGAATGCAATTAAAGGCAATAAAGTAAGTTTGGTATCACACCTAATTGAGACTAAAAACATTCCATTGTATTTATACGCTACAGACAAACCTGAAAACAATGATGTCTTTTATGAAAGCACACTTATTAATAATAGAATGCTCAAAACAATTTTAAAACATGGTGCTGATCCATTTTATAATTTCAATAATTATCAAATGGCCGTTGATCAAGCATACAAAGATAATAACGATGCATTTTTTGTTATTGTATTCAATCATATGTCAAAATTAGACTCGACACCCACAGCCATAAAACAGTTATGGTTAGAAAAAATCCCGTACACATCTTTAGCAGCCCAACAGTTGTATAGTGAACAAAATTTTGAAACATTAACGAATTTTAACTTAGCCAATAAAGGAAAATATTCACATAATTGGTTTGAACCCATTTTACTTGATGTTTTACAAAAAAATGATATAGATGCTGCAAATGAATTATTCAAAATACTGATAACCAATGAAAAAAACGCAACAAAAAGGACCCTAATTTCTCAATTCGTTCAAACTGTAACGGTTGAAAATAAAAACAAAGAAATAGTCGCTATTTTTTTACAATAACCCATAAACTAAAATAAAAAAACAGGAAATAACATGTTAGATAATCATGATTCGTTCATCAATGAAGTTATTAACAAAGCTAAGGATGAAGATGCTAAAGAAAAAATAAAAGAACTAAACAAGAAAAAAGAAGAAGTTACCATTGAGTCATTGGTTGAAGTTTCAGGCCTTTCAAAAGAAGAAGTGACAAAGATCATGGAAGAAACCCGATCTGAGAAAAAGAATAATCACCTCGACTCAGCCAACAATATAGTTGAACAAGTAAAAAACCATGAAGTAGTTAAACAAATAATAAACCATAAGTTAGTTAAACAAGGGCTAGCATTTATAAAAGGCCGTATCTATATCGTGCCTGTCGCCTTAATTGTGTTGTTTATGGTATTTAAAAATATCGGTGGCTCTGACTCAGTCGACGTTCGATCTGACACAGTTAATGTTCAATCTGACAAAAAAACAAAATCAGTAAAAACAACAAGCTCTGACAAAAAGAAAGTCAAAACGTTTGAATACAGTCGTGAGACAAGAGATAAACACACTGCATTAATGAGTGCAATTAATGCCGGCGACGTACAAGTAGCCAAACATTTATTAGCTGAAGAAAATGTACCCATGTACATCCCTAGAGATGATTCGGGTAACCTATCTGAAAATTATGACCCTATCATTCGAGTAGCATGGACCAGTGATAACACGATGCTTAAAATGCTATTAGAGCAAGGTGCAAACCCGTTCTATTCATTTAGAAATTATGAAAGAGCAACATCCATTGTAAGAGAGAAAAGAAACGAACTGTTTTTGACAATCATGTTTAATCACTTAGTAAAATTAGATTCAACACCTGAAGCGATGAAAAAACTTTGGGAAATGGAAATTCCATTTACAAAAGATGCAGTAAGCAAAGCCTATAAAGACAGAAATTTTGAAGCATTAGCTTTATTTAGCGATATTAATTTAAATGAATTTACACATTTTTGGTTAGAACATTCATGGGCTACAGCAAACAATAACAATGACATTGAAGCCATGGACAAATTCTACGAAATACTAATCACCAATCAAAAGCATAAAAACAAAGTATCATACGCTACCTCTAAAGGCATGATGATGGCAATGACAAACCGCAACCATGCTTTAGTTGAAAAAATCTTTGCTTTGGGCGTTAACCCTAATGTACGAGCCAGCGACGTTTATGGAAAAAGAGGCGTGCGTATGCATAACAATCAGTCAAAATTAAATTTGTTTAATATTGCAGTTCTATACAACTACGATGAAGTCGTAAAAAAGCTGTTAGAAGATGGATATGAAATGACTAAAAAAGAAGCAGAAGACATATTTAGCTTTATGTTAAGCACTAAAATTCCACCGTCAACAGACTCTACAAGTTTTCATAGAACCATAAAAGCATTGGTGGACTACGGCCTACCAGTTAACGGTAAACACATCGAAGCATTTGCGGGTAAAGTTGGATATGCCAAACACGATCAAATTGAAGAGTATTCACAAACAATGTCATTATTAGTGGATCAAGTTGATATATTACCTATTAATGAAAAATTATTAAGTGCGTTTATCCAAACAAATAATATGAAGGGTATTAAAAATCAAATTGAATCAGGTGTAGGCATTGATAAAGGCGATGTGAGTGTAGCCATTAGAACGAATAATTTTGAACTCGCAGATTTCTTATTAGACAGTTTATCTAAAACCAAACGAGAAACACTTGAAGTTGAATTTAAGAAAAGAAATTCATACTCAGTGGTTAAATATATAACCAAAGAAGAAAGTGGCAATACAAAAGATCAAATGAAAGTCGCTATTAAGTATCTTCAAGATAATAATTTATTTGATGAGACCAATACAAGACTTCAATCGGTACTTAAAAAACTTGAAAATAGTTAATTCGCTTTATAGTTAAGTTTTAAGCTCATCATTAAAAGGTCAGTATCCTATAATTTGGTATTGGCCTTTTTTTTGGATCAATCAAAGCGGGAACAAAGTTTAAAACAGTGCCGTTCAGATTCGACCGTAGTTTACTCAAAGTTTTGCGTTAGCTGCACTATGGATATATTAGTTAGCCCATCATCAAGTACCAATTCAGACAGCCATAACAATCCCATCTAAATGACATTTAACTAACTTCAACTCAGTAAACTCAAAAGGGACAACCACTTCCATTCTCCTTTCATTCTTTAAATAATAGGTTGACTCATTGTCGTAAAATAGAATTCAACATCAATGCACGGCAGCGATAAACACAGATATTACTAATAAAGTATTATTGAGTATCTAATACTGCTTCGCCCCACCATCCGTAATTGTCCAACCCAAGGTATCGGTTAATGTCTGTCTGGCAGTTTGCGCTAACGAACCTTTTGTATATTGACTTACACCGGCATCAAATACTACATTTTGTTGGGTGATTTGATTGGCCCATGAACTTAAAAGAGCATCGTAATGATGGGTTGTAAGTGTCAACCCATTAAACATCAAAGCCATATCAGTGACATTTGAGATATCCCATAAACTTAAGTCTTGTTTAAATTTAACGGCATCTTTGAACATTGTTTTCATTTGAGTGATAGCAGATACATCCCAACCACTTATATCATTATTAAATGATTGTGCACCTTTAAACATACTGTTTAAACTGGTCACTGCATCAAATTGCCAAGCACTGATATCACCATTAAAGCTTTTTGCGCCTTGAAACATCGAGCTTATATATTTTACTTTTGACAGATCCCACTGGTTTAAATCTTGATTAAAATCTTCTGTACCTGAAAACATTCCTCGAAGATCATTAACCGATTGTAAATCCCAATCACCTAAGTCTTGATTAAAACGATCAGCACCCGCAAACATATAATCGAAACGTTTGACTAACGATATATTCCAGCGGCCAATCTCTTGATTAAAATTATCAGCCTCCAGAAACATGCCATTCATATCTGTTACCTTGGATACATTCCATGTGCTTATATCTTGATTAAATGAGCTTGCAAAACGAAACATACTTTCCATGTTTTCTACATTACTTACATCCCAAGCACTTAAGTCTTGATTAAATTTACTTGCAATAAAAAACATTCTAGACATGTTTTTAACGTTTGATACATCCCAATGACCAATATATTGATTAACATTATGTGCACTGGCAAACATTCTATTCATGTTTTTTACCAACGATAAATCAGGGGTATCACTGGCATTGATGACCATGTTTTCACAGCCATTAAATGCGCGGTACATTGTTTGCCATTTATTATCGCCCCAGTTTTCTACTGACAATAATTTTTTAGCATCTGATTCAGGTGTGCTTGAAAAATAAGGGCCGGGATATAAACCACTGATCAATACTTGATACTGTCCTGGTTGTGCGTATGTATGGGTAATGTTTGTGCGAACTTGGGTGTCTGATTGTCCATCACCCCAATCGACTGTGTAGTTATATTGGTAAGTTTTGTTAACCTCGAGAGTTATTTGGTTGTTTGCACTACCTCCTGCATTATCTGTTTTCCAAATTGTAGAAAATAAGTTAGTTATTACATTAACCGTTCGAGTGATTTGTGTTATTTGGTTTTTACTGTCTGTTGCCGAATAAACTAACTGATATTTGCCTAATATTTGAGTATTAACGACACCCAAAATCGTCACTTCTAAAATGCCATCTTCCTCGTCTAGTGCATTTGCACCTAATTCAACATAAGGTTTATCTAACAACAAATCCACATTATGTTTGCCAATTATTGTTATCACCGGGGGTGAATCGGTCAACGTATTATCAGGGTTTGTTTGGTTGTTTTGGTCGTTGTTTTGACTGTCTTGCTTGTCGTTTTGGTAGTCGTTTTGATAGCCGTCTTGACTGTTTGGTTGAATTACGCCTGACTCAAAATCGTTATGGCTTTGAGATTCTGTGTTTTCAGATTGTCCATTTAAGACAATGCTGGGGGTAATATCGTCAGTAACATTGGATGTTGTTTTAGTTTGGCTAGGGTCTGTTTTTAAAAGGTCTGTTTTTAAAAGGTCTGTTTTTAAAGAGGCTGAATCAAAAGTGTCTGTTTCAAAAGAGTCGGCATCTAAAGAATCGGTTTCAAATGCAACGGTTTTAAAAGGGATAGTTTTAGGTGTAGTTTGAGGCTTAGTTTTAGGGGTAGTTTGAGGCTTAGTTTTAGGGGTAGTTTGAGGTTTAGTTTCAACAAAAGGCAAATCATCAATTTGGTTTAACTGTTTATTGTTTTTAGCAGTGTCATCTAAAAAAACGCTATTTTTTAAAACCAAAAACAAAACAAACGTGATAACAACAATCAATAAAAATAGTCGTGATAAAAAAGAAGTCATGTCACTAGAAATTATTTTGTTTATGAAAAAACAGCTTAACATATTTACCCTGTTGTTCTACCTGTTGTACTAGATAGAGCCATTCTAATGTGCCCACTTCTACTTAAAACTACATAACTATACAGCCCCGACATGGTTTGAATCGACAAAACTACTTTAGTGATACATAGCGTTAAACCCTTAACTGATATAATGACGCAAATAATTAACTACCACCTTCGCCACCATCTTTTCTCGTTAGGGGATTTAAATGAACTTGTTCAATTTATTTGTAATAAAACGCAGCTCAGCAATCTGCGTTTTTCTTTTCACTTTAATGTTTACTCAATCTGTTTTAGCAGGGCAAGGTTACGCAACACGTTATTGGGACGGCTGTAAAGCGCATTGTAGTTGGAGCGAAAATTCACCGGGTAATCCAGTGAAATCCTGTAATCTTACCAATCAAGTGAATCCAATTGGTGGTGCAGAAATTCAGAGTGGCTGCGACGGTGGTGATGCTTATACCTGTTGGGACATGTCCCCTATTCGTGTCAGTGATACGTTAAGTTATGGTTACGCAGCCGTGCCTTCAACCGATGATATATGCGGAGTATGCTACGAGCTAACATTTACAGGCCAAGGCAAATACAACGACAACGAACCTGGTTCAATGGTATTAAAATCGAAACAGAAAAAAATGATTGTGATGGCAACCAATATTGGTCATGACGTAGCCGGTGGACAATTTGATATCCTAATACCCGGTGGTGGTGTTGGTGCATTTAACGCCTGTAGCACCCAGTGGCAAGTCAGTGATGAAGCGCTTGGTGCACAATACGGTGGATTTTTAACCGCCTGTCAGGCAGATTTAGGTTACAACGATACAACTCGCTTAAAAAGCTGCGTTCAAAATAGTTGCGATACTATTTTTAGTAAACCGGGCATGGAGGATCTTAAAAGAGGTTGTGACTGGTATGTTGATTGGTTTGAAATGGCAGATAACCCAAAATTAGAATATAAAATAGTGGCCTGTCCGGCAGCATTAATAAGTGGTGCTTATGATGTGGATTCACCATCAAATACTGCGCCTGTTATTCATTCCGCTGATTTTTCAAATGGTGTTTTAACTGCCAATGCTTCTGATGAACAATCAACAAACAATGAGCTAACTTTTACATGGATGGTTGCTGATAATACGATTGCAATGGGCGCCTCAGTTTCTGCACCGGATTCAATTACAGGCATAAAAATGGTAGTATTAATCGTTTCAGATGGCCAATTATCTACCCAAAAAATCTTTACAGCAGATTTTGGTCAAGCGCCCATTGAAGTGAATACCGCGCCTGTGATTCATTCTGCTGTGTTATCAAATGGCTTCTTAGTTGCAAATGCCACAGATACACAATCGGCATCTAATGAGCTAGTTTTCACTTGGATGATTGATAATAACAATATTGGAAGGGGCTCAACAATTACTGCACCCAATTCAATAACAGGGACTAAAACGGTAACGGTAACGGTTTCAGATGGTGAGTTATCATCTACCAAAACCTTTAATGCCGATTTTGGTTCGACTCCAAATGAAGTCAATACAGCGCCGGTGATTCAATCAGCCGAATTAATAAATGGCTATTTAGTTGCGGATGCCTCAGATGAACAATCAACTACAAATGAACTGGATTTCACTTGGATGATTGATGGTGTCAATGTTGCTGTGGGTCCAGTAATCATAGCCCCCACCTCAATTACAGGAACACAAAATGTGACATTAATAGTTTCAGATGGTGAGTTATCTTCTAACAAAACCTTTATTGCTGATTTTGGTTTTTCACCAATTGAAGTCAATACTGCGCCGGTGATTCATTCCGCCGTTTTATTAAATGGACTTTTAATTGCAGAGGCCTCTGATACACAATCACCAACCAATACACTCTCTTTCACCTGGGTTATTGATAATAATATTGTTGCAGTAAATGCAATAGCCGCTGCACCAACTTCAATGACAGGGACTAAAATTGTGACATTATTAGTTTCAGATGGGCAGTTATCATCAGAATTAAGCTTTAATGCCGACTTTGGTCAAGCACCAATTGAAGTCAATACAACACCTGTTATTCATTCAGCTGGGTTTTCAAATGGCTATTTAATTGCCAATGCCACTGATACACAATCAACAACTAATACACTAACTTTCACTTGGATGATTGATAATAATATTATTGCAGTGGGTGCTACGGCCACCGTGCCGACTGAAATTACAGGAACAAAAACGGTAACGTTAACGGTTTCAGATGGCGAATTATCTTCACAAAAAATCTTTACTGTTAATTTTGCTGAAACAAACTCTACAGAAACTGATCCTGAAACCTCTCAGCCCGCAAATCCTGCTCCGAGTAATACAACGTCTAATAATTCAACTTCTAGTAATACATCAGCTGGTTTATTCGGTTTGCTTGAGTTGTTTGCTTTATTTACATTTGTATATATAAGAAAACGCAAATTGGTTTAGGGTTTAACTGTAGGTCACCCTTTAGGGTGTCACTTTTTTATAGATTTATGAAAATTTATAAATAGCCAAAAGTGACACCCACATATGGTTTATTTGTATGTAGGGTTGATATTTATATCAAATAAACTAACTAAACAGGATGTCCTTTTTAAGCTTCTCTTTTAAGCTTCTAACAAAAATTATTGTCCAAAATTACTGTAGGTCACCCTTCTAGGGTGTCTTTTTTTATAGATTCATAAAGTTCACAAAAACCCATTCAAAAAATGGCCGATCGTATCGATCGGCCTTTTGTATCAGTCTTAAGTTTGTTTAACAGGTTTGTCTGTCTAAATCCTGCCTTGCCTCTATTTGACTCCCATCTCCCCATCGTTGCGCTTGGCTGCCATTAAACTTTTAACCGTTAAAAATATAAATAACAAGACAGTTACTAAAACCAACAAACAATTTACAGTCAAAAACCAACCTAAATCCGGCATAATGATACGAGCGTAAGTTAAACTAATATTAAATTCTGAATATAATATTTTAATAATACTCAGCCAAAGTGTGACATTTAACAATACTAAGCCACTTCTTATCACCCATTGTTGTGTTTTAATTAACAATCTAAGCATAAAAAGTTGAATTACAATTAATAATAACGAGACATACAAAACCTTAGGTGCAACCCCATTATCGGTTTTATTTTCATAATAATAACCAAAATACATATCACGAATATTTCTACCAAGATTAGATTTCTCGACACCAAAAACAAAATCAATACCATTGATAAATACAATAATAGCTAAATCTCTTTTAGGAAAAAAAACTGTATATGACAATGAATTTTCTACACTGCCTGAATGTGAAAACATACTACCTGAATTATTTCGAAACCAACCCGCGTTATAATAATTGGAATATTTAGTTGAATCACGTAAATCAACAAGTCCTTTTGCGGATAGCACCTCTGGATGACTTTTAGGGTTAAGCTGCCATTGTAAATATTTCCCATAGTCATTGGCAGTACTGACCATTTTGGCTTCACCTGCGCGCCAATTGGATTGTTTGTATTCTGATTGATATGCAAAACCCAAAAAATAATTATAAGCGGGAGCCAATTTAATGGATGGATGATTGATATCAGCAAAACTATTTTGCATATTTAACGGCTTAAAAATATGTTGATCAATATAGTCTGTAAAATTTTGACCTGAAACAAATTCAACTATTTTACTCAATAATGTGTAATTACTATTTGAATATTCAAAAGAGGCTTGGATCTGCTTTTCTTGTAATTGTTCAACTAACTCCCCCACTCTAGTATCCAAACTTATAAATACTCTTGGCCAAGCATCTAAGCCTTGAGCGGTGCTAAACCCACTGGTTTGGCTGAGTAATTGATGAACCGTTGGGTACTTTTTTTTAGTATTATTAGACAGTAACGAACTTGGCAGATATACATCCATTGTTTGTTGTACGTCAATTAAACCGGCCTCAACCAACTGCATAATAGCCAAAGCGGTAAACGATTTAGAAAGTGAGCCAATCACAAATTGGCTGTCAGCATTTTGATTAAACGCAAATTGATGCACCTGTTTACCACCTTGGTAAATATTCAAAACAACAGCATTAATATCGTCTACTTGAATCTGTTGTTTAATAAATTCATCAATCTTAATAAATTGAGCTTCTATATTTTTTTTATTAGAGGTTTGATTTTGTTGAGCAAAACTTACATTGATACTGATCTGAAATAATAAAACTAAACCAGCCAACAATAACGATGAATACAATCGTTGCATAATACGACCTTCCTAATTAATTTAAATTAATGTCACCCTGTTTAATTATTAAGTGTATTCCATACAACTTATTTTAAACAATCAAAGAGTATCTACAGGATTGTGTTTAGCAAGCGAACTAACTAGCTAACGTAAAATATAATAACATCCACAATTGAACTTTAAGATTACTCAATTGTAATGACTTGTTTAAACTTGAGTGTCATCAATGGGTTATATAACGATTATTAATTAAAAAAAAAGGCTGCAAAAGCAGCCTTAAATTAATGATTGTTTATTTATTGATTCATCCGAATTTCAAGCTCTTCAGCAGCATCACTTAATGCATCATCAATGCTTTTTTCACCATTTAAAACAAATTGTAGGGCTTCATTTATTACCAATGTTTCAGCAATATTATCAAATTGACCTGGTTTAGTTGGCACTATATCTTTTGCTACATTTGCAACTATTCGTCTTGCCGCTTGACCATTTAAAAATTCAATGGGCTCATCAAAATAAGCATCTGAGTATGTGCTGGTGTTTGTTGGAAACATAGCCCATTGTTTAAATGCTTTTAGCTGATATTCTGGATTAATCATAAACTCAATAACTTTCCACGCTTCTTCTTTTTTGTCTTCAGCGTATTTAGGAATCGCAACAAAGGTGCCACCCCAAGAACTATTTAGACCATTAGGTAAACTTGACATGCCCCACTTACCCGTTGTATCAGGAGCAATCCAAGCTTGTATATGCCCTAACATCCAAGCACCTTGAATTTCCATGGCAAACTTACCGTGCCTGAAACCGTTGTACCAGTTATCGTTCCACATACCTGTATTCGCGTCTAAGCCTTTATCTCGAATTTGTTTTGCCATAGCAAACGCATTTTTGAATTTTTGAGTTTCGACTAAAATTTGATCGTTATGAATAAATACACCTGTATTTTCAGGGGTATTACCGTAGATCATTGCTCTTGCGATGCCATCAGAATTTGAAACAAGATAGGTATCATGGTTTTCTTTTAAGTGTTCACCATAACTAATAAAGGTATCCCAAGAATGCATCACTATATCGATATCAAATCCTAAATCTTCCATATAGTCACGACGATAAAATGCAACGCCTGGACCTAAATCTAAAGGAATGGCTTTTTGTCTACCTAAATGATCTTGACCTTGTTTCACTGCGTATTCAGCAAAATCATTTTTGTATTTAGCAAACTCAGAAGTTAAATCAACAAACGTTTCTTCCCCATTATCACTAATAGTGTTGATATAACCATTAAGCATACCTGTGTCTATTAAAACTAAATCTTCGTCACCTTGACCTGATTCTAAATTAGCAGTTAAAAGATTATGGTGTCCACCCCAGTCATTAGCTTGATGAGTATAATTAAATCCATTAATTAAATTTAAATCCAGTTTGAATTCTTTAAAGTAATTACCATACTCACCGTAGGCTAAAATTTTAGGCCCATTATTAATGTCTAAGTAAACTCGCTCAACATGAGCAATGAGTTTGTTGATATTAATATCAAACGAAATTTGATTTAATTGTTGAGTGTTAATAGATTCATTTAATATTAAATTGCTGATTTGTTGAGCAACTCTAGGCAGTTGCTCTAGCATTTTTGCCGCTAAGTATTGTTCAAATAATGTGATTGATGCGGGTGAATTTATTTCTGAAAAATATTGATGATGACTTAATGAGTCTTTGTAAATTATTTGCGACACATACTTAAGAAGTTGAGAAGCAAAATTATCATAATAACTATCGTTGCTTGAGTAATTTATGTAGTCAGTGTTTAAATACCAACGCGTTTCAAAACCTAATGCATCAACAATTACATTAAGAGGATCAATGTTGTTGGAATAGTTTAAAACATCGCTTACATATAAAACGTAATTTTTCATTAACGTAGAAATAGGTGTGATATAAGTACTATCACCTTGATTAAAAGCTTTTAACACGTAACCAAAGTCCCCTACTTCAATAATAATTTCATCTACTGAACCTCGAGTAAATTGTTCGGTAGTCATTGAGAAATAACCATCATTGTCAGTATAAATATCTAATTCATCTAAATCACATACTGAGTTCGCGTTAATATCTAAACACACTTTAGCATCAGTTAAATAATCATCATCAATAAGAGCAAACCCTTCACCAATAAAGGATCCTACATCGACTCCTTTTTCGACAAGTGTGAGTGTTGCAGAATTTTCATTATCTGAATGTACAACAAAAGCATAATCTCTTTGAGCGTAAATTGAATACGTGTCGACTATAAATGTATATTTACCAGGAGAAAGAGACAGTCTTAATTCTGAATCACAATAATAATAATCATCTTCATAATATATATCGTCTTCATAAAAACATAAACTTGAGTAAATTAATGAACTCTTAAATACAAACAGACTTTGTGTGGTCACTTCTAATTCATAAATATCATTGCCTTTATCTAAGGGATGCATAATTCCAGAATTAATAAATCTATTCTCAACAGTACTAATTACATGTTGTAAATCAAGGTATCTGAAATCATATAAACGATCACTTGTAGATGATTTTAAATCAGCTACTGTCACTTCTAAACTAATTAAAAGCTCTCTATCAAGATCGAAATCATTTAATTCTAATGATTTATCTAAACTGACTGTTTCGTTATTTAATTTCCAAATATAGGTTAATTCTCTATTTTCAGGATCCACATAATTTGATGTGGCAACCCCTTCAATAACAGTGAAACTTGAACTCGGTGTTGTAGTAATAAAAAATGGATCTAATTGGTTTTCTTGTATCAGCTGAACGTCAAAATTCACTTGTGTATTACTATTATCGGGAATAACCGAAAACTCTAATTCAAATTCAATATCAACATTTTCACGATCAATACCCACAATTAAATAATACTCACCTTCATCTAAATCGGTATAAATTGAATCTGAAGAATTTGCAGAGTCTATAAAATTACCCGCAGTATCATACAAGGTGATATATGAATACAAATAAATATCAGGATCTAAGTTAAGTAAGCTTGGTGTAATTTTAAATTGACCCGCTTCAGAGTTTTGGATTTTATAAATTGGATTACCTGTACCAATGTCTAATCCACTTGAATCAATAATACGTCCAAATTCTCTATGTTTGACATTAATATCATAATAAAAATAAGAAAATTCATTAATGATACTTTCAAAATTTCCATCTGAGCTGGCTAATGAAAGGTGCATATAGTCGTCAATTGGTAATTCATCTACATTAATACTGTCTGCAATACTAAAAAGTTCACCATTCACAATCCATTTATGTGTTAAATCATCCCCATCAGGATCCGTTGAAGTGACAACAAACTGATTATTAATATAATCATATTCATAAGAAGCGATGGGTTTATTGTTAAACTCCACATCCATTTCTTTTGAGATGACTTTCTCACCATCACTTGAATATAAAGTCACACTTTGAATAGGTGAGATCGTAATGTCTTTTAAATCTAATGTTGGGCCATTACCAACGTGAATATCGTTAATCTTCCATGCGTAATTTGAATTTTCAGAACCACTTGCGGTTAATATACTACCATCTTGATTAAATTCTGAGTTCAAAGTATTTGTATTGGAATCAGCATCGTCATCAATTGGACTGACTTGACACCCTACAAATGAAATCGATACTATTGAAATTATAAAAACATTTAATATGTGATTTAGCGTAAACAATGTGTTCCCCTAGTTTGAATCAGAAATTTCTCAGAATAATATCATATGTAAAAGCATTACATTAACTATTGAGTGAAGTCTTAATCATTTAATAGGCAATAAAACAAGATGGATGCTGAGGGTTACTGTATAGAATTGCAATAAAATTCAGATTAACCTGAAATGCGGTCATATGGATAAATGACAGGTACATAGAACAAAGATTGAACCATTGGATATCGGTTCTTGTTTGTTTTTGCTAATCGTTTTTAAATTAGGTAAATTTTTAAAAGTAATCCTACACAAAACACTTAGTCAGCCACTGCTAATAAACAAATCCGATTGGTATTACCAATGTAATTCGTTCAAAAACAATCACTAAGGTATATTTTTATTTGTTTGACGGAGTATATTACGACCTACAAACATAATTATTCAGAAAATTTCACACAGTTCCTACCTTCAGATTTAGCTTGGTAGAGTGCTTTATCTGCCTTGTCGATCACTTGTTTAATGCTGTGTATTTTATTTAATTGCGCGACACCAAAACTTGCGGTGACTTCTCGATTTAAATTCAGATCGGCAGTTTGGATGCCTAGTCTTATGCTTTCAAGTCTTGCTTTGACTTGCTCTACGGATAAATTAGGCATTAATATCAAAAATTCTTCCCCTCCATAACGTGATAGCGATTCGTTTTTTATTAAAAACCCCTTTTATAACTGAACAACAACTTTTAAGCACATAATCACCTTGTTAATGACCAAATTCATCATTTATCCCTTTAAAATGATCGATATCAACGATGATAATCACACAAGGAAACTGCTGTTCTTTAACAATATGCACTAATTGTTTTTGCAGGCCAAAACGATTTAGCGCACCTGTTAACGCGTCTGTTTGGCTATTTGCCTCTAACTCAATTTTTTCTAGAGATAACGCAGCATTAATTTCAATTAGTATTTTTTCATTTCTATTTTTTTCTTTTAATCGAAACATCAAAATACATACCACACAGCACATGAGTAACATCAAAAACCAAGCCCATGATATGAGTAAATATTCGTACACTTTACTTAATGAAATTATTTCTTTTTCCAAAACAAAATGCTTAATTCTTAATTTATAGTCACCTATTGAGGGTGAAGTGCCTGTTGATATTTCAATAATTGTTATATTAGTTAATTCAACAATATCATTAACATCTTCTTTTTTATGACCCGCCACCCACCAAGCAGGCACGGTCAATCGGGTCAAATCAACTGTAAAACTATCAACAATGCTTTCAGATTTAACTTCTATTTGATTTAATTTCATTGAATCACCCGAACCTAATTTTGAATAAGTTGGATCATAATGTCTAAACCCAATTCTTAAAAATTCCTTATCTGGAGACTCAAATGTACCCACTACTTTCATTTCACTAAAATCTGTAAAATCGAGACCTACTAAATGATTATCCGTAATATTAATAGTCAAAACGCAAAATGGATATTGATTTATATGGGTAATCTTACGATTAAATCCTTTTTGATTTGGGGTGTTTATTGTTTGCACTGAACTGCCTTTAAAAAAATTTTATCGGCATAAGTTATAAAGTGCGTATCGGCAATATCGATATATTTACGCTCAAAACCATAATTTTTATGGTCTTTTACGATTACACCGACACACCCATCAGCCTACTATCAAACCAATCAGCTATAGAACGTAATTACTAATTTTAAATTCCCTTAACATAATCACTCAATTATTAAATTGAAGTTACTTCTTTAGATTTAGTGTATGTTTTTTAATTAATGAATCCTTACTAAAAACGAAGAAGACACACACTAAATATTTATAGAAATCAGATTGTATTTTATTTTCTCACTATTTACAGGTAAAAAAGATCAAAAAGGACATTCACTTTCAAAATTAAGTTTTATGCCCTTTATCTGTTCAAATATTTCTAATTTAAGCGCTATCTTTTTTACCAAAAATTTTGGCTAGGAACTTTTTAAACCCTTTAGGCCCAGGTTCAACTTTAATTACGTCCGAACTGTTTGTTGTTATCACTTTATTTAGCTCTGATAGATATGAGCCGTCTTTAGTTTCAATTTGATTACCGTCTTTTACTGGTATAATCTCACCTGATTCAACTTTAAATATACTTGTACCCTGAGGGATCGCGAAGAATTGAATTAATTCTGGACGGGCTGTAAAAAATTCAAAGATAGAAATCATCTTCGTATCACTTTCGTTATTTTTATCAGCAAAAAACCAACCAGAATCTGTTTCAGTAGGCGCTTCATGGGTGATATTAAAAAGATGACTATTTTTGTAATCACCTGAAACAATAATTGGTTGCGCCATATCCGCAAAGTCAGGTAATAATCCATCCATTTTAATACTTTCAACGACATCTTTTTGGTTTCTTAAAATTCTTAATGTGTTGTTTACTCCTGGCACAAAATTAAATACATTCCCTTTTAGCTCAGGTTCAAGCAAGGTTAATTTGTTATCAATGGTTTCAAGTTTGATTAGGTATGAGCCTAGTTGTATCGTCTGGCCTTCTTTAAATTGGCTGCCTTCAAGCATTGATGAGTCCAAATACTCTCGAAACCAATTAATATCCGTATCTGGAATGCTGTTTTCAGTAATTTCAAAAAATATTTGTTTATGATTTGCTTGTTTGTGTTTTTCAGTTGAGTAGATCATATAGTGCTTCCTAAGATTAACAGTGGCCTAACTAAGTATTCAAACAGTGGTTGATTAATATAATAAAAGAGTCATTCACGACTCGCAATACATTATCATATATTGGTTTTTTAATAGTCGCGAACTATTGAGCTTGGCTTTATCAGGGTAATCAAAAATCAAAAAGGAAAAATCAAAAAGGACATCCACTTTTGAACTTTAAAATAATGCCATTGTAATGATTATTTAAAAAGTGAGTGTATCTATTGGGTTTCAAAATTAACTTGTAGCTCGATTATGTAGGGCGACCTTTTGGTTGTCACGGAACTTATTCTGGTTTTTATCGGCCTTAAACTGTCACTTTCGAATTTAATGAGCAGTGAATATAAGCCAACCATTTGGACTAGGTCTTCTGACGTATTTTTATTTGAGATAAATGCTATTAATATGTTGTTTCTTTTAAACACCTTGGAATTCACATGATCTTTATTTGTGCTGCTTGTCTTTTTGCTTTCACCTGTATTTTTATGCATTTTCAATGTGATTAATACTGCTTATCAAAAACATAAAAATCCCCTATAATTCGCGACCCAATTTAGTTGCTGTAATCAAACATGTCAGATCAAAAAAACACCTTATACCCTCACCGCTTTTCAGTGGCACCAATGATGAATTGGACCGACCGTAATTGTCGTTTTTTCCATCGTCAATTAAGTAAAAATGCCTTGTTATATACTGAGATGGTGACCACAGGTGCGATTATTCATGGTAAAGGGGATTATCTTGCCTATAACAGTGAAGAGAACCCATTAGCATTACAGTTAGGTGGTTCGAATCCTCATGATTTAGCGATTTGTGCCAAGTTAGCTGCGGAACGTGGTTATGATGAGATCAATTTG
>JALJPK010000073.1 GCA_022968985.1 Pseudomonadales bacterium
ACTCCAATCAAATTGTCCTGCTTTGTCGGTTGTTGTACAAAAACGACCCGCTGCATCCACCAATGCTGTGCCTGCACCGTCATTATCCCACCATGCTGGTGTTTCCCAAGGTAACGCACCACCATCAAAATCACCGTTTTGTATCATGTTTGCACCCTGGACTAATTTTTCCAAAACAATGGAGTCATCCGGTGCACTTAATACAAAGTTGTCAAAACAAATACTTTCATCAACAGGTAAGATACCCGCGCCTAAAACCATACGAAAATCTGCGTTAGTAGTGGCTTTGTTTGAACGCGATTTAATAACAACATGCTGAGCGCTCTGGTTTAGCCTGGCCTTAACCTTAATTCTGTCACCAAGCACAGTAGAGTAATTAACAGTATCCATTACTTGAGCGGGAAATCTTAGTTTTTTGCTGGACCAAACATCAAATTCAATTATATAAGGTGTGTTTTTAACTAAATTAATGCCTTCTTGTTTTAACTGAACACCCCATTCGTCTGAACTTATGCTACTGACACTAAGGCACATACGACCTTGTTCATCCACCTTGGCACTACCGCTGCCGCTGCCATCATCACTCCAGTTAAAACCTATAACCCAGCTGTTGTCGCCAGAGTCAAAGTTGGGATTTTTAATTAAATTGGTTAGGGCTAACGAGTGCAGCGATAGGCTGACAAGCGAACCTGTCAATAAAATCTTTTTAAAAATCGACATATAAAGTCTCTTGTTGTAAGTGTGTAATTAATGCTGAAATAATATCATTATTTCTTCAAAAGTTTTTATCTTTTCGAAACTCGCCGCGTGTTTAATGTTGTTTGACTGCAAAAAAAGTACACGAGTCTAATCCTCAAATAAGCCCAAAATACTCTTGTTTAAGAAAAATTCAGTTAAGGTTCCGTCTGCTTCGTTATTATTTCTATTTTTTATATAATGAAAATGGATTTAGATGATGTCTGAGCTTTAAGATATTGTTATATTGCCGATTGGCTTAATTTGATTAAAAAGTGGCGTTGGACTTTAAACAGGTTGTTATTTTAAAGTGATTTAATAGATGATTAATTACAAAAGATGAAATCGAAGTTTGTTTGGGAATAAGTCATAAATTACTAAGTGTTTTAATAGTCAATTTGAAGACTAATTTAAACAACTAGAAGTTAATCGTTGGGGTAGCACTAATGAAATTAAAAAATTTTATAAAACCTGTTCTAAGTATCATTTAAAAAGAAATCAGACTATAGCGAATAAAGATAAAAAAAAATATTAATAATGGTCGACCGAATCAAACGATATCATAATACGTTTTGTTAGAACTTATAGAAAATGCAGTGATACTTTCACCAGTGAAACAGTCGAGCCACATAGTTGCAATTGTATGCCAGGCTATACAAAATATAATACACAATATCATAAAAATTATCTTCAGGCAGGATTTGAATTTGTACTCAATTCAGAAGACTTTTATTTTAAGACCATTCTAAACTCTGAGGTTATTAAAAAATGAAAGTTTTGATTAGACTATTAAATAAGTTTAAATGTGGAATTTTCAAAAGGTAGAGTTGTTTAAAAAACAGAAACGACCCTCTTAAATAAAAATGTTTTATTATTTATTGATACTCCTACTTTAAAAATAATAATTAATAACATTTAAGTGACAGATTATTTGGTTTTATATTTTTTAAAAGTTCACAATCAACTTGTGCATTATTCGAAATCCTCAGTAATTTCAAATAATACATCCTATCCAAATCAGGGAGCGTGTGTATTACATTATTTGAGGCATCAACAGTTTCTAGTTTATCTAATTCGGATAACAGTGATATATCTGAAATATTATTGTTAGATATATCTAATTTTGTTACTGAACTAAACGCACTCAAACCTGAGACATCACTCAGTTTATTACCCGATAAATTTAGTGTATATAAATTAAAAGGATAACTGTTATTTGATAAATTTTTAATATTATTATCAGACACATCCAAACTGTATAATTGTTGAATGCCCCCTAAAAAGTCCAAGTTTGTTAAAGCCACATTCTTTAATTTTATTGAAAAAATTGTACTGGGTAAAACAATTGGTTTATATTCATCGATGAGTTGGTTATTTCTAATATCGATAGTTCTTAAGTTATTTAAGCCCGATAAAAAATCAAAGTTTTTAATATTGTTATTATCTATAAATAGAGCATGTAGATTATTCATTTCAGACAAAAACTTTTCACCTACCACTTTTAAATCTTCAATAACAAGTATATTTAAAAAACTTAAATCCTTAATATCTTTTATATTGATTGTTACACCACCATTACCCGTTAGTTTGAGGAGCATGAATGTATTCATTGTTTTTAAAACACTTAAATCAACTGTTGTATCAATATTTAACTGCAAACCTCTTAAGTGCCCCCAAGTCTCTAAACCGGATAAATCCTTAACATTATTACAAGCAATAACAAGTAACGAACGCATTTGTCCGACGGTAGGAATCGTACCATTTTTAAGGTTTAACAATCCTGATACACATTTTTTTAAAATCTCATCCTTAAAGTTAAAAGTCGGATTAAATGTTAAACGTTGATAATCAAAAGAGTCCTGCCTAGATACGTACCACCCATCATTTTCATGGTACGAGACATATACATTTCTATATTGTTCATCGGGATCAACCGCTAAATCATAATCGATTCCACCTTCAACAAAATAGTCATATTCAGATTCAACAATATCCTCTTCAAACCACTGCTTATCTATCATAGTAGAATATTCATCACCGTCATAAAACGTATTTATGTGTAATTGAGTTCCCTGCCAATAATGCTCAATTATTGTATTTTCATTTTCTAAATACGATGGTGGGCGAAACCAATCACCATTAAGTAACATTATTAATTCATTTTTTGTAAATTCATGATCGATTTCATAAAACTCCAATCCACGACTTTTTTTCAACGACTTTTCTGAAGTTGGCAGTTCTGATTTTTTAGCTTTTAGCAGTGCTTTTGCTGCTTCTATTTGTTCGTTTGATTTTTTAGTGAATTTTGATTTTTTTGATGTCGAATTTGAATTTGAAGTTGAAGTTGAAGTTGAAGTATCAGGCTCAATTATTTCCACACTTTTTTTGTTGTCAGCTAATAACAAAGTCGAATCATTAACATCAATATTCCCTTGAAAGTTTGATGTAGTTAAATTATCAATATGGGCATCAATAGGGCTAACAACCGAATCAACAATTAATCCATCAGAGTACTGTAAAACCGTATTTTCGGGTTTGAACCAATATATAAAACCTATTACAAATACAAAAATTGAAAAAATAACAATAGAGAATGTCTTAGTTTGCATAATAACGCCTTAATCCTTAGGTGTCATTAATACTAAAACATTAAAAACTAACATTCTAGTATTTAATAATTATTTATTAATTGTGTTGTTAATCATTTAAAAGGTCTGACTATCAAAAGGGCTGATTCAGTGAAAATCAAAACTAAACAAGGGGTTTCGACTTCATATTGCTAACCGATCATAAAATTTGATGTATGAAGTCAATATTCCCCTCATAATTACTACCCACAATTACTTTAAGTAGCCTTGTAAAATATTTTTTGCTGCCTCGTCATCATCAAATACCTCTAAATGAAAACCTGCTGTTTCTAATGTTTTTTGCATTTGTGCTATAGGCAGGTTTCGATCATACAGAGATTTGAAAAACTCAGCATCCGTAGCGGGGGGTAATCCTTCTTTGCGAACTTGCACCCAACCTTTGAAGTTAAGTAATGGGGTAGCCGTTGATAAACAGGATAACTCCCCCGTGGCTGGGTTTACCCCTAGGAATGTATCAGTACCAAAATATTTACGGTTAGTTACGATAGCTTTAGATATTGTAGATTTTGACAAAGTTAATGTTTTCATTGTGGGTGCCCTTATTTTTTAATTGATTGGTCTTAAATTTATTAATTATCGAGTCGACTTTTAGACTGCATCTAAATATTAAATGTATTCAGAAGTGAGTTAGCTCTAGATGTCCATCATTTCTATTTCTCATGGATGAAACTATGAATCGCTTTATCGACATTACTTTGAAACTTTTCATTATTAAAGTCTTCAAAAATTATTGCCTGATCGACCAAAACTCCGGTGATGGTATGCTCAGCACTGGCGTAAAAACCACCATTATTCAAGGATGTATTTTGCAGGCCAGCTAGATATCTTTTTGCTCCCGACTCCAGAGAATGAATCAGCCCGAAAAATCGCATCACTCGATGGGCTAACTGTTTAACCAAGAATCTGGCAATAGGAGGCATATTATTCATCACATCGGTGCCACTGGTCATCCCAGGGCTGATGGTAAGAAATTTAATACCTGTATTTTTTCTGGCCATGGACGATATCCAAAGTGCCGCCATATATTTCACTAACACATAACCTTTATTTGCATCAAAGTTGCCAGCAAAATAAGAGCCGTCTGCAATGGACTTAAATTCGGCTATGGATGAGTGTTTTAAATCAGGTCGTTTCATTCCTATTTTTTTAATCCCCCTTGCCGCTTCGGATCCTGAAAAAATCGCAATTTTACTGAGTTTTTTCGCTTTTAATAACTCATTTACAAGTACAACATGGCCAAGGAGATTAGTGGCAAACATTTGGGTAACACCATCCTTAGTTTTTTCTCCGGGTGTGGTTCCGCCACTTCCCCCTGCATTCATAATCAGCCCATCTACAGCCTCAGGCAGTAGTTGCACGGATCGCCTGACCGAATCCAGATCCATTAGATCCATGGGTAAGATCTCAAAAATTCTTTTCCCCGTTGATTCTTCTAAGGAGTGTTTTGCCGCCTGAGCCCTGTCTGGGTTTCTGCAGGCTAGATAGATTTTTGTAGTGTCGTCCAATAACGCCAGTTGACGTGCCGCTTCTTTACCAAGGCCTGTATTGGCACCTGTAATTAAAATACTTTTTAACATGATCAGTATTCCTGTTTTGCTTGAGGGTTAATAAATTAGTCGCTTGCTAAATCTGATAACCGTTAGCTTACGCAGAATTCTTGACCTAAAAAAGCATAGATTTTTGACCATCTTGGTCATATAATTCGATCATGATAAATTTAGAGCATTTGCAAGTTATCGACATGATCGATAAAGAGGGCGGGTTTCGTAAAGCCAGTGAAAAACTGTTTAAGGCGCGCTCGGCCGTGTCTTATTCTGTCAAACAGGTGGAAGCGTATTATCAGGTTGAAATTTTCTCGCGGGATTCTTATAAACCTCAATTGACTAAAAAAGGTAAAATTCTATTGAGCAAAATTCGTCTGTTGTTAGAGCAGGCCAATGAATTTGATGTTTTTGCCAGCCAGATGAATAACGAGATTGAGCTTGAATTACGCCTTGGTGTGACCTCTTTGTTTGCCATTGATAAAATTACTGACTTATTACATGAACTTAAACTGAAATTCCCCCATACCATTATTCATCTTGAAATCGAAATTGCCTCCGGCGAAGCCATGTTGATCCATGACAAAGTAGATATTGGCATTTATGGCATACCTGCACAAAGTCCATTAGTTGATTACAAACAGATCGATGATTGTGAATTACCTTTATTAATCTCTAAGGATTTTCCACTGGCGACCAAGGGGACGGTGGAGCTTAATGATCTAAAGAATTTCCCACAGGTGGTGGCGAAATCATCTTATAACCCTGATCAAAATACAACAATTCCTAGCCCAAGCCTCAACGAGCAAAGATGGTATGTATCGGACCAATCAACTAAAAAAATATTAATAAGCAAAGGATTAGGCTGGGGACGATTACCCAAACATGAAATTGAAGCGGAACTGCAAAGTGGTGAATTGATCGAAATAAAAACAACGGATTTATTTATTCTTCCAATCTATGTTGCCAAATTAAAGAACAAAGCATTAGGGCCAGTGGCATTAGCCATTTGGAATTATTTTAATAATATTTGAATAGAAAAGGGCTAGTCACGTGTTTTACGATACTTTGTATTATGTTTTCTAAGACTCCAAATACTTATTATCACTTTCTCTTAATTTCAAAATAACGAGTCGCTAAAAAACTATATTTTGGCTATGTTTTAAAATTGTGTTGCTGCACTTGTAACAACTTGAATTCAAACAGTTTTTCCACTTCAGTTTTAATATCACTCGAAAACGTCTGATATTTATGCCAATCCAACATTCTAAACCAACCCAAATACTTAGGCAGGTTCTTGCTGGCCACTCCATGCATTTTTAGATACCAGCGTTTTAGTTGGCTGTGATAGTTATTAATATTTTGAATATGATACAAACCTTGCTGAGTTTGATTATTTTTTATCACCACATGAAACAGGTGATGTACTTTGCAAAGTTGATTGTAGGCGGGCTGGCCATCGGTACATAAAACGGATTCATCGGCAATTTTACACCCTAAACATTCATTAATTTTGGCAGCATCAATCTTTGATAATACTTGATCATATTCGTGATGATTGCGATCTTTTGCAACCAACACAGAAACCCAATCAAGATGATTGATACCGCGTGTGGAGGCTTTTGTTCCACGCTGGCGCGCTGGACGAGTTAAGTTTCGTTCGCCCTTTTTTGATGTTCGAAAATACGTTTCATCTGCCTCAACAATACCCTCAAGCTTAGATTCATAGGTGTCTTGAGTTGCTTTCATATATCGATGTCGCCAGTTAAATGAGGTAGTAACACATATTCCCACTGCTTTAGAGCAGCGACGAATACTGTCCAACTCAATCATATGCTCTAAATACTTTTGCCACAGCTCGGGTTTATGCTGGTAAAAATACGCACTGCCTCGGGTGCAAACAAAACTTTTACGACAAACATTGCAAAAAAATCGCTGCCTGCCATGGCTAAAGCCGTATTTTCGTAAACGATCACTTTGGCAATGTATACATTTTGAATGCTGGATAATTTCTTTAGAAAGGCGTGACAAAATTGGGTTTTGCTGGGAGTCTAATGCAGTTGTAAGTGTTTGTTTTTGCACAGGATCCAGTTTTGCTATTTGCTTTAGGATGTGTAGAAAATGTTGAGGATTCATAAGACAACTTAAACTTGATGAGTGCCTTTTAGTTTAGGTTGATGATGTTTTTTTGCCAGCTGCAACAACAATTTAAAACATAGCTCATTTTTTAGGGAAGAATGTCAGCTGGCCCACAATCATTAAGAAGCCAACCATAACTATTAATTAATAAATCTCACGATGTTTGAGCTAATGAGTTTCGAGTAAATTGACTATTATTCCCAATAAAACTTCCACCATTATTATTTCAACCCATCTGAACAGTTGACTGTGATTACCCGCATCATCGTAGCTGTCATATATTATTTGTTGTAAACCAACAATATATGAATCAACATCACCCCTTATATACAACGTTAAAACGCTTATAACATCATTAGTTACTTGGGCCCCTAACTCTTCGTACGTAACGTATTGCGTCATTACATAATATAACGCCACCATTTAAAGTGATAACCGGTGCTTGAGTGTGTTTTTGGTTTCCATAACTAAAGGTTGTGTACCTGGCTGTGGTCCAACTTCTGATTAAGCTTCTGAAGTACTGGTTTGTTCTTTAATATCAGAATCGAGTTCACAAGCACTAAACAGCAAAATTGTCGAGCTGACAAGGTTATGTTTAAGTTTAAGGCTAAGTTTGTTTCCTAAATTAATTGACATGAGTTTCCTAAAATAAATTGATTGGTATTAGAGGCACGTTTGATGATGGGATTTGAATGCAATTAATTTGAATTATAATTTAATGGGCTTAATTGTTTAGAGTGTTAATTAACTGTTTATTAAAACAAACAAAATCATCACATTATTTATGCAACGGGTCCTGTCGAGTTTATTGCTTATTTTTAATTTAAGATGTTCGACGCGAATCCATTGTTCCAAATAAATGACGTTATTTAATAATTTTGATAACATATAAACAATTAATAACTCACATTTTAATAGGTAACAAATATGTCAGATGATCTTTACAAAGTACCAGAAGCAGATATATCCAGAGATGAAGACGATTCTATTTCAAATGAATTTTATGTAGTCAGTAAAAAGAAATTTTTATTATTAATGATTTTTACTTTAGGTATTTATGAAGTTTATTGGTTTTATAAAAACTGGAGCCTATACAAAGTCAAAAGTCATGAAAATATATGGCCGGTACCCCGTGCAATATTTGCACTTTTTTTCACACATGGTTTGGTTTCGAAAGTAGAGAATTCGTTATCAAAAATTGGAAAACCCTCGAATTTAACTGGTTTTGCAACTTTATATGTCATCCTTACAATAGTTTCAAAAGTATTCGATAGATTATCAGGCAAAGAAATAGGTTCACCAATTACAGATATCATTACTTTTTTAATATTTCCTTTTATAGTGTGGACCTTATACCAAATTCAAATTTCGATAAATTTTGCTTGTAATGACCCATTAGGTTCTTCAAATTCAGAACTTAATGGATTGAACTATATGTGGATGGCTTTTGGTGGTTTAATTTGGATATTGCTGTTTTTGGGATTATTATTTGTATTCGGTATCATACCTGAGTAATTAATATTAAATTAAACACTGACTAGACAATTATTTACTCTTAGTCCATTGGTCATCTTTGCATACTTAAAAAAGGTCGATAATTAATATCGACCTTTTAATTTTATTATTTCAATTTAATAATTGGATTTCCATCTTTTGCATCTAAATAGTATTCAAATTTATCAAGTACATTATCTGAGCCCAAACCTTGTTTATAATAAAAATATTCTTCACAATTTACATAGTCAGGTTTTAAAATAATCTGCAACCCTTCATTTTTAGTTGGATATCTTTTATGTTCAAATTTAAATAGTTCCAATGCATTATATAACTGTCTAATTTCAATTTTAGTTGTACGATCTCTTTTGTTTTCACTAGGTTTATTATTAATAATAACAAAAAATATTATCATTGTGATAATCAAAGTAATAACAATTATTTTTTTGTACATTTTATAACGTTTCATTAACTTACACTCCTATAGGTTTTTTTACGCGCTGTGGAGTGTGCGCCCCTCGCCTATTTACTCTGCCCCCCTTTGCTCTAAACGCAAAATTAATTAAAGCACCTATACTTATCAATTTAGAGTTCATTCGCAAACTCTAGTGTATTTATATCTTAGAGGTTAATAAAATGGATAAAGAATTGATTGCCATATTGGGTTTTGGGCTAATCTTGTTTTTATTAAGTAGCTGTGCTGCCATTGTTTTGTATGTCACCCTAAGCAATGTAATAAAGAATAAAACTTATGTACACTATTTTATTATTATGTTTGTTACGCTTAGCTTCGCTATGCTTAGTTTTGTTGCCCGAGCATTTGTGCCAATGTGGCTTTCAATAATGCTTGCAAATTTTCTGATGTTAACTGCAATTTATGCATTACGCTGTGGACTGTTATGGCGTAACAGCAAACAGATCCATCTTTATCGAGATGGGGTAGCCATCAGCCATATTCTTTTGTTTACTTTTATTAATACTGTAGTTTTACATCTGATTTTCGACAGCGTTTATTATCGGATTTTATTTGTAATGTTAAATATATCTGCGGTTTTATTCTGGGCAAGTAAGTCAATTATCGTTAACGTAGATCAAGCCACTCCAGGAGAAAAACAAACTCGTATAGGCATTTTTATTGCTGCAGGGCTGATATTAAGTTTACCAATAATGAACCAGTTTTTTTCGGACCCATGGTACTACAGCATTTTTTCATTAATAATTTTTGCATTATTTATTATGTTATTGTTAAGCATAACACTTAATTTAGTATTATCTGACACAATAGAAACCCATTACAAAAATTCTATTACCGACATACTTACAGGACTATATAATCGTCGATATTTTATGACGCAATTTTTAATGGCCATTAACTTATCAAGACGATATCACAGCCCTATGTCAATACTGATTTGTGATATTGATCATTTTAAACTAATAAACGATCAGTATGGTCATGACGATGGTGATCTTGCCTTACAATCATTTGCCAAAATGTTAAAGGAATCGGTTAGAGATGTTGATACTGTTGCAAGGTACGGTGGTGAAGAATTTATTATTTTAATGCCACGTACACCGGTTGAAGAAGCTAAGTTTGTGGCAGAGCGCATACGTAGTAATACTGAACATTTAACCATATCAACACCAACACATAATTTTGCATTTAGCGTAAGCATAGGTTTAAGCTCTGGTGATGGTGAGTCTGAAGTTCAAAATTATATTAAATTGGCTGATGAAGCTTTATACGACGCCAAACATGAAGGCCGTAATCGTGTTTGTGAACGTTAGTTAAATAATTCAGCAAGGTTAATTTAATTTGCATAATGCTCTGAATGTCATGTCTAGATTTTTGACTAGACAAGCATAAAGTTGGCCAGTCAGTTTTTTTAAAATACTACTTATTTAAGCAAAGGATCATAAAGCAAACACCTACCTTTAAGCCTTTAAAATTTGCTGCCCGAGGTGAGACCAATTGAAAATTGATTATCTATCAGGCGATTATTTAATCCCAATTTATAATCCACGTAAAATCCTAACCACTCGTTTTCTGATCCATTAAAAGGCATTGTAAATTCCCAAAACTTAATTAGCGGACGAATGTAAATTCCTTCGGGTACCGCTACAAGTGTTTTCTTACATTCTATACAGTCATAGTTAGGTCTGGGGATGAATATTTTTTCGGTACCGATTAATAAACTAACATCGGCATAATCGAATTGATGGGTTAACCCCGTTTCAATAAAAAAAATATGTGATTTCATAATTTCATTATGAATATTACTTTCATTCACAACTGTACGATCACCAATTAAAGTAAAATTATAACCAAAAGAAGCTTCATATCTGTTATTAAATGTAAGATGCAGGTTTCCCCCTCCAGCCACGCCCATTGGCGCTATTTGATGATAGTTTGCTATATCATCATCAAACTGTAGTACATACAATCCCGCTAAAAATGGTAGTGTCACGTAATTATTAGTCAGTTTAATGTCTTCAGAAATCGCCGATAAAGGCCAAAGCAATAACAGAGTAATCAGTATTTTTTCATATCCATCACTTATTTATAAAGTTATATAATATAGAATAATATTAAAAGTTTGTGAGGTTCAGTTCTAGAATATTGATTAATTACTTTAAAATTAGGGTTGAAATCAGGGTCTAAAAATTAAAGTAGAATCTTGACTTCAGACAACTTCAAATTTAGAAGTACTAAATCTAAGCCTATCCAGCTATAACGACAGCAAAAAGTGACACCAAGTTTTAAACACTGAGAGTTGTGAGCGTCGTATCTTATTTAATACAAGTATCATAAAACAAGCGCTCGCTCCCTTTACTTTGGTCTAAATTTTAGGTGAAGTTGTAGGTGAATATTTTTTAAGACCATATCTTTTTTCAACCTCGTTCTCGTCAACCCAAAGCTCAAACGACTTTATAATTTCACCTGTATCATTAAACTGAATTAATTCGCCTTTTTTATAAGTCTTAACAATTTCTGACTGACCTGCCCCCTGTTCATTTAAAAGAAGCGCCTTTAAATAATATGAAGCAAAATATTCTCTTTCTAATGTTCGATTTAAGTAATAATCTATTTTTTCAGCATAATCAGTTCCTGAATAAAAACCTTCTCTCAAAAAACTCACTGCTATATAAAACTCTAATAAATTTAAAAAACTTGTATTTTCGGCATAGCGCTCAGACAATTCCACTAATTTATTTCTTGCATTTCTTAAGACATATAAATTACTAGAACCTTCAATATTAATTTTTTCAGTATAATAAACACCTCCGTCGTACCTCTCGGAATTTGGTATCTCATATTCCTCAGTCCATATCATATTGTAATAAGCTGCTAACCCTGTATTTTTCTCAACTCCAGTTCCAAATTCAAAACAACTTGAAACTCTTTTGAAATCATAGAATTTTACGTCAGAAACTTTTAATTGAGTGTGCTTTTTACAAAATTTAATTTCATTAGAGAAGCAACTAAAACTAACGCAACATAATACGATTGAATAAATAATTTTCTTCATTTTTTTTCCTTTTATACATAAATATCTTTAAAAACTTTCACTGCTGAAGGTGGCCATTCAGGTAATCCAGTCTTTATACCTTTATCATCAAGCATTAAAAGCCACAGGTCAATTGTAAAACCCTACCCTTTTATCTTCAATCTTCTACCGAATTAGCTTGGCGCACTGCATGACATTCATGAGTTTTTTCGAGAAGCATTTGTATCAAGTCAAGATATTAGACCTAACCTTTTGGTTTTATAGACCATCTGGTTTCAATCCAGAATAAACAAAATAAAATAAAAAAGGCCAGAGTCATTTCTCAACGACTTTGACCTTATTGAAATTTGAAATGGATTACCCGCTGGTTTTCTTTAAAATATCTTCAACTGTTTTTAAATAGTTATTTAATGCTTCTTTTCCAAATTTAGTACATGAATACGTTGTTTTAGGTTTTCGCCCAACGAACTCTTTTGTTATTTCAACAAACTTTTCTGTTTCTAGTTTTTTCATATGAGTAGACAGGTTCCCTTTGGTTAACCCTAATTCGATAATGATGCTATTAAAGTCTACCGGTTCTTTTTTGAATGCAAGTGTTGCCATAATACTCAATCGCACTCGATCTACTAATACAGGGTTCACATTAAGCAGGTTCGAAATATTCATTGTAACCTCCTACTTAATTTAATTCATTTAATTGTTTCTGTCTTACAACAAGACGAAATATTGATGTTAAACAAATGACTACAAATATAAAAAGTGCATAAACCAATAAGAATATTTCATTAAAAAACATAAGCGCGGAGACACATAAGCAGATTAAACCTAATACCATAGAAGTTTTAGTGCCTATTGTGAAGAATCTCTTTTGCAAAAGATAATCACCAGTAAATAAAACAAATAACGGTGTAATCCATTGTGCATGTCCTGACAATATAACAAGTGATACCGCAACAAATTTAATTAATAGATCCGACACAAATGACAAATTATTCATATAACTAAAATTACGATTAATGAATTCAGTTAACGATTCATTATTATGTTTTGATGCTCGCCAAATGATAAAATACATACATAACAGCAATCCACTTAATAACAAACCTAATAAAGCAATGTCTATTAAACTGAATATTGTATTCTGGGCATCCAGTATCATGAAATGACTCATCATGTTTCCAGAAAAGAGCTCTATCAGTAACATCAAAGTTGCACCTGCCAATGCAATAGCCTGCAACAAAAGATTCGCCTTTAATGTTATTCCAGTAATTTGGCTATCATTTTTATTTTGCTGATTAAACACCTGACGTATTAATGCAACATCCGATAAAGCTTTTTGAAT
This sequence comes from Pseudomonadales bacterium, assembly GCA_022968985.1. Lineage (GTDB taxonomy): Bacteria > Pseudomonadota > Gammaproteobacteria > Pseudomonadales > Natronospirillaceae > Marinicellulosiphila. Next base: position 13,409 of record JALJPK010000073.1, read on the forward strand.
TTCATTACTCTCACTCATAACTCTCCCCTCATTAATTAACAAACTGGTTTGTACTGCAAACCAAATATAGGAGTTAATGATTACTTAGTCAAGCATTTAACTAATAATTTATATTAACTGACAGGTATTAAGTTAGATTGTTTGAAAATTCTGAGTAGCAATACACTCCATAAAAACCCTTACCAGCAGAAATACCGCAATCGCTACAGTATTGATGAATGAAAATCAGGGGCAAATATTGAATTCAGACAACACCCACTTCAATTTTTGAAGCCCTAAGTCTAAGCCTAAATTAATAAGAATAGTGACTGTAAAAAGTGACAGGGAAAAGTGACACCCGCTTTTAAACAGGGAAAAGTGACACCCGCTTTTAAACACTAAAGGGTTCTGAAAGTTTCGTCTTATTTATGAATGCCCTATCAAGATCCTAGACTTAAACTGTGCGTGCGAATGGTATTTGGATTTATAATAGATCAAGATTGAATTCAGTCATTATTTTCAGCCTAGTTTGTATCACTCGTGTTTGTCCTTAATGAGTTTTTTCGCGAAGTATGAGTACTAGTTAATCGAGACTTTAACCTATGGTTTCAAGGCTGAATAAACAAATAAACAAAATAAAAAAGGCCAGAATCATTTTTCAACGACCCTGACCCTCTGAATTCCTCTTGAATGTTTAAAGTTATGTACCTAGTTTGGTAATAACATTAGTGCTGTTCAGATAAATTGTTATTATTTTCATAAATTGGAAATTTTTTATTTTTAATATTCAAATAACTAAGTACCGAATTTGGATGAGAATATTTCCCAAAAAGTCGAGTCGTTTTCCCATTTAAAAACGCGACATTTTTTAATTGATGCTCATAACGTTTTAAACAATCAAACCATTGACGATGCAACTGACTACTTGCTTTAAATGAGGCTTCTAATATTTCAGCATTTGTTGACATTTTTTGTAACGTGGAAATAAATTGAAATGCTTTTTCGTATTCTAAACAGGCTGCTTGAATTTCATTGCGCTCCAACTTAGTATCTGCAATATTACAATAACTGATAATCATAATAGCGATTGCTTCATCTGCATTTTCTTCAACGTGTTCACTAAACATAATCTGACATTGTTTAAGAGCTTGTTGATAAAAATTAATAGCATTATTAAATTTTCTTAAAATAAACTCTGAATTACCTGCTTTAATTAGTGTTATCCAAAAGTGCATGATAAACCTCCAATACTTCTTTTAAATTCATCGTTAATCTGTTTTAGCTCATTAAAAAGTGTATCATTTTGTGCTTTAAAAATTTGTTTGTTAATCTGACCATCATCAACTGAATCTTCTAATTCTTTGAGCATAAACAAAGGTTGAAAAATTTCCTTCAAACATTTTCTACGCCAATTCAGTGGCAATTGTTCGTCATTAATAGTCTCAAGTAATAAATAAAATTGATCATTTAAATTTTCTTGTTTATCCAATTCATCTATATGAAAGTAATTTTCAAATTTTAGCCAATCTTTTATTAATACTGAAGAGTCTGGTTTTAATGCATAACGAACCTGCTCACGTAAATTATTTAAACAATTTGAATTATCAAAGGCAATTAAATCAGTCATATATATCCTCAAACTTAAATGGTAATGATAATCATTCTTGTTTAAGAATTGCTATTTGTCAACTTATTTAGCTGTATTTGTAATTATTTTTGAAGAGAGTAAGAGTTGTTGAAACCACTTGTAGTAGAACTATTAACAATTAAGTATTCAGCCAAGCAGGTAACAATACTGTTTAGACAAACCAGAGCGATTGTGTTTAGACGAGCCAGAGTGACTGGGCCCAACGTGCCTCAGCTTATAATCCAACTCCAAAACAATCGACAAGTATGTTTCTATCAAAACCCTATCTATATCAAACCCGTATCTAAACTAAGTTGAGATATATCGGATATCGTAATAAGCACAAGATTTTTGAGGTTTGTAACATTTTTTATAGTTGTGTTATTTTTCTTAAATTTTTGTGATGTTTGGTAATGATTATTTTGTGTTTAGAGTAGTCCGTTTTTTGTCTCAGTTTTCTAATAAAGTATCATGAAGCAATTGATTACTCCCCTCCACAAATACACAACCATGGATCTCTATGTAAGCTTTGTTGTTGTGAGCAATAAGTGTAAAACTGAAGGTTTCGTATTATTTATGAGTGTCATGTCAAGATGCTAAACCTGCCCCTCAGTCCTTGACTCAAATATGGATTGCAATGATTACCTATTTATTACTAAGTTACACCAAGCATTGTGCGAAACAGGCTGCACAGTGCAGAGAATTTTACGTTTAATACTGGTTACTATTTTCGAACGTAAAACATTAACATCGATACTCAATCCTGACCCTCCAGAAAATAAAAAAGACCAACCTCAATTGAGATTGATCTTTTGAATCAAATTGGGGAACAGCAGTGGCTTTAAAAGCCCCTTATTTAGTCTACTGACTTACACTGCTTTGAAATTGAATATTATCAATCCAAATAGCATCGCTGCCCGAACTTACAGATCCATCTTTTTGGTAAGAAAACACTATATCATGCTCTCCAGAAACCAATTCAAATGAGATTTGATTCCAACTCGAAGAAACACCACCACTTAATACACTGACACCATCCACTGATACATATAACTTGTCACAACAGGACTCTGTTGATGATTTATAATAAAAACTGAACGTTCCTGAAGTAAACATTCCAGTAAATTGAACTTGAGATTTTTGAGAATTTGATATACTACCCGACTTTAAAGACTGTAAACCGTCTTGTGCTTCTGAAGTATCAACACCCCAATCAGCCATACTTAAATCAGTAGCTGTCCAGAAACTCATACCTGTTTCAAATGACTGAGAATAGCTTGCTAATGCCGCAGGCAATGACATGTCATCATTTGGATCGGTCATATATTGCAATACTTCCTCGCCATCAGAAAACCCATCATTATCTGAATCTGCTAACAAGGCTGAAGTTGAATAACTATTAATTTCATCATAATCATTGAGCCCATCTGAATCCGTGTCTGCCTTAATTGGATTGGTCATATAAATTAATACTTCCAAATTATCATTTAGACCATCAAAATCCGAATCGATTAAAGTGGGATCCGTTTTATTTTCAAACTCTTGTAATGCACTTAATGAATCCATATCCTCATCTGAATTCGCATCGTCAGCTATCTCATCACTTAATCCAAATTTATTTTCCCACCAAATTGGTAAACCATCTTGATCACCATCGTAATCGGGAATAAATGCTGCGGAATAATACGTGAAAGATGGCGCCTCGTCTGATCCAGTTAAACCTTCACCAATATATACATAATTATAGTTAGAATTACTTAATATCACTTTGTTAAATAAATTCACATCCAAATCATAATTTGTATAACTAGTATTACGTGAACTCAATACAAAACCTGAAATTTCATCATACTGTTTAATACCTGTATTAGTTGCAACGTAAAAATCATTTTCAGTGCCAGCTGAAACTTTATGCGATGTAACAACAAAGTGTGATTCTATAATCTCCAATGTATCTACATCTAAAATATCCACCACTGAACCCGTTAAGCCATATAATTTTTCGTTACCAAAACTAATATCAATATACGAACCAACAGTTGTAAATAATTCACCCGAAAAATCTGAAATATCAAATTTCAGGATACTTTCATAGGATGAAGTAGTGTCTTGACTAACTAATACAAATACTTGGGTGTCTGATATGGTTATTTTATTTGACACTATTTGAATCTCATCAAATAACTCAAGAAGATTCACATTACTCCAACTACCATCAGTAAAACTATAAATATAAATTCGAGTGCCAAAAATGGTAATTAATCTACCGTCACTTAAGAATCCAATTTCTGAGTTAATTGATGTTGTTGAAACACTCGACAAACTAATATTTTTAATCAACTGATTTTCATAATCGTATAAATTAATTGCGTTATTCGTATTTAACAAAGCATAGGACACATTTAAATCCCATAGACTTTCTAGTAACGAGAAACGAACATAATCTAGATTTATATAACATGTCGCACTAGAATTAATTATATTGATTTGAATTTCGTGAAGCCCTCTTGGAATATCATATTCGTAAGAATTCCAACCGCTTAATATAACTTTTTGAGATTGTAACTCCCCATCAATTGTAAGATTGACATAACGACTGCTTGATCCACAGCTGCTGGATTTATCAATATCAAACGTTATTTTATTACCACTGAAAAAACCTTCAAAGATCAAGTCGCCATAACCGCCAATCGATAAACTTGAAGCGCCATCTGAAAAACTAGATAAATCATTAGAAATATTGGTTGTTCTTGCTGAAATTAACCAGGGTGATTGCAAACCTATTGTTTCAAATGAGTATTGATCAAACTCTATAATTTCAGGCTTAGAATTAAAATCTTGTGGGTCTGTTTCATTTAAGAACTCTTCTAGGTTAGTTAACCCATCTAAATCATCATCATTTTGAGCATCTTGAATCGATTTTGGATCAAGCATGTTATCTACTTCCCATCCATCCATAATACCATCTGAGTCGGTATCTGAATCTATTGGATCCGTTAAATAAGTATTGATTTCATCAAAATCAGTTAGGCCATCTTGGTCTGTATCGATCATATTTGGTGCTGTATTTAAAGCGTATTCTTCAGCATTAGTTAAACCGTCTTCATCTAAGTCTAACAATGCATCATTTGCATCGTATGCATTTAAACCATATAAATTTTCCCACCAATCATTAATGCCGTCTTCATCATAATCGCCACCTAAATTAATGGATGTAATATTTGAAGTTGTATTAATTATCAGTGATTCATCAGAACCTAATAAAATATGCCCACCACCGGTTATTTTAAAATCCTCAGTTTGAGTATTTATATTTACTGCTGTTGTGTGAGCAGAGCTGGTAAGGAAAATATAATTAAAAGTGGCTATTAATTTTGCTGTAATACTTGATGGGCTTGAAATGGTATGCGACCAAACTGTCTCACCAGTCAAAGGATTGTAGGCTGTAAGTACTTTGCCAATCACATTATAAATCTGGCTATTAGCATAGATTGCATTAGTTAAATTAATTGATTGTGATACTCGACTGATCTCAATTCCTGAGATTAATTCGAAAGCCATTAATTTATTTGAATCAGAAACAAATATTTTATCTTCATTTATTATTGATGTATAAGCACCTAGATTCCCTAATATATACTCTTCATTAAACGTTGAAGCGTCTAATACTTTTATATATGAAGAATATTTCAGAATTATTTTATCCTGAGCAAATAATATATTGCCAGCACTTACACCTGATGTACTTATGCTTAACTGTATTGAATAATTCTGTGCATCAAGTGCTAATAATCTACTGCTTGACACTCTTGCGTAGATTTTTCCATTTGATACAAACGGCGCTTCATAAGATGAAGAGTACGACCCGTCTATCATACTTGCATGAATTTCTTCACCCGTTACAGAATCAATTACCAATAAATACGTATCAAAATTAAAATTGGCTAACGTATAAATTTTACCATCATCATAACTAATTTCTTTAAATTCATAATTTAGTAGCGGTCGATATCTCCAATTTACAAGTCCATCTTTAGCATTTCTGGAAACTAAGCTGTCTCGTCCTGATTCAACACTTTGATTAATTATATTTCCATTCACCGAAATAATTGCGTAAATAGATTGTAACGAATCCGTTACAGACCATCTTTGAGAGATGTTATCGGAATTAATCAACATAGGCTGATAAGCATTACTTTGATTGTTTAACTTATTACGAGTCCAGTTAGACAATACTGGGTAATCTAAATTATCGTTTAGATCTGTATTGGCAAATATTTCTAAGTAATTTTCAAAATGATCATTATCATAATCAAGTGATGCATCAGAATTATCTAAAGGATCTAGGCCAGCATCAATTTCTTGTTTGTCATTTATGCCATCACCATCAGTATCACTCAATAATGGGCTGGTCATATAAACATTTAATTCATCATAATCTGAGATTAAGTCGAAATCAGTATCACTCAAATTTGGATTGGTAAAGTAAAGCATTACTTCTTCATAATCATCAAGTCCATCCGAGTCAGTATCGGTTATTAACGGATTGGTGCCCGCTATAAACTCTTCTAAATCGGTTAACAAATCTGCGTCTGAACTTTCATCTGATAATAAATCGGTTTCGTAAAATCGTTCCCACCAGTCACTGATGCCGTCTTGATCTTGATCGCCTTCAATATTAATAACAGTAATTGCTGATCCATTAGAAATAGTTAATGAGCCATCCAAGCCAAGTGACAATGTACCAGTGCCTGTATACTGCCAATCAATTTCTTGTGTTTGAATATTAATCGCGTAGGTTTTTTGTGAGTCACCTACAAATACATGAGACGCCGTCACCGCAATATTCGATGCAATTGAAGAGGATAAACTTTTACTCCACAACTCTTCACCATTTAATTCATTAAATGCAACCAACTGGCCCGTTGAAGACTTTTTAGCAAATACAATTCCACGACCAATTGCTAAATTAGTATATCCACTACTATCAGCTGTAGATGTCCACAATACTTCTTGATTTTCGGTGTCAAAACAAACAATTGACTTGCCTTTTGCACAAACATTTCCGTTACTACTAACGGCAAGAGTTTGATTACCAATAGAAGCTGGTGATGTAATTTGATATGACACTTCGCCAGTGAATCGATCTAACGCTGTTAATCTTGAACCACTTGATACCAAATAAACCGCGTCTTCATTTACTGCGGGCTCCCAGCCATTTTCCCAGCCCGCAATTGATGAGCCCACAGCCCACAATGTCTCACCGGTTTCTAAATCTTTAGCCAACATACCACCATAATGACCACCATTCATAAATACAATGTCTTTATATAAGGTAGGAGCTATATATGAAGGCCATTGCGAACTATGTGAATTTTTATAAATCACTTCACCTGTTTGCTTATCAAAGGCTCTTAAGAATGTGTTTGAATGCCCGCCTGAATGTAACAAAACTGATTGATCTGAAACGGTAGGACCACTTAGATTATGGTCTGAAATAACTTGAACCTTCCATTTTAATGAGCCATCAAATTGGTTATAAGCCGCCAGTATATCTGAGTCATGTTTAGCATAAATTGTTCCGAAATCCATCGCTATTGGCTGAGTATTTAAACTGGCATCTGTAACATTCCAACGCACACTAATATTAGTAGGGTCAACCATAATAGGGTGATAACCATTATGCATTGAATTACCTTGAATCATTGTCCAGCCGCTTAATACAGGTTTGCTTAAATCAGAACGAGGATCTGAATTAGAGAATATCTCAACATCATTTGGCACACCATCCATATCAAAATCAGCTGAAGCATCCGTTGGATCATTAGGATCTAAAGAATGTAAAACTTCTAAATAATCAGACAATCCATCTTGATCACTGTCGGTGCTTAAAGGATTAGAGTTATGAACTACAACTTCGTCGTAATCATTGACTAAATCTGCATCTGTATCTTGATTTAATGGATCTGTAAAGTAGGTTAATACTTCTTCACCATCCGTTAATCCATCATCATCTGAATCTGAATCAAACGGATCTAACCCTAAAGCTAACTCTTCAGCAAATGTTAAACCGTCATCATCTCCATCACTATCAGGATCTGTGGTTTCTTCAATAAAATCATTCCAACCATTTGAGTTACTGTCTTGTAATAATGGATTGGTAAAGTAAACCATTACCTCTTCATAATCATCAAGTCCATCCCCGTCAGTATCGGCTAATAACGGATTGGTGCCCGCAATAAACTCTTCTAAATCGGTTAACAAATCTGCGTCTGAACTTGCATCTGATAATAAATCGGTTTCGTATAACCTTTCCCACCAGTCACCGATGCCGTCTTGATCTTGATCACCTTCAATATTAATAACTGTAATGGTTGTTCCATTAGAAATGGTTAATGAGCCATCTA
>JALJPK010000074.1 GCA_022968985.1 Pseudomonadales bacterium
GATTTTATCAGATTGGCAATGAGGGCATTGTGGGTGCTCGCTCAATTCTTTCTGTAAATTTGCAAAAATTACATTTGGCTGGGCAAACGTATCTTTTAACTGAGTTTGAAGGGTTTCGTATTGATCTTTTGTGAGTGTATGTAAGCTATTTAAGATATGTATAAATTGACGGGACTTCATTTTGCTAACCTTTTACTGCGAACACTTAATTAGAATAGATTAAGAAATTCAGCTTTCAAGTTAACAACATAATTTTCATAAATAGCTAATATAAAGTGAAATAAGATTGTGATTGGCTGAATCATAAAATGGCCATTCTATGATTCAGCCTTTTTTAGACATCACATTATGTGATTAATCATCACTGTTAGCCGCTAATATTTCATCCATTTTGGCAGGATATGGTGGTAAGTTTTCAGTGACTTGAGAAATAAAATCCTGTTTGGATAACTTAAAAACGGGGTTATTGTGTTTTTCAAAGCCAATTGTCGACATTGGTTTACCTGAAATACCCACTCCACAAGCGCTACCAGCTTTTGCTCCGGGTAAAATTTCGATGTATTCGTCAAGTGTTAACAACTTATTGTGAATACTGTCATAAAGTTTGGCTGCCATTTCCACTTCTTTGCCACGTAAATCTGGCCTGCCCACACTGCCCACAAACAACGTATGTTGAGACAATAAAAACCAAGGGTTTGGCCCACGCGTATGATCAGTGCCTAATAGACAGATAGAATCTAATGTATGGCCTGGGGTATGTAATATTTTTAATTCAACATTACCAATATGAATACTTTGTTGATCTTTTAGTGCAACAAAATCAAATTTGGCCGAGCTGGACTCATGTAACAGATACTGCGCCCCCGTTTGTTTTGCAAGCTCTTTACCACCTGAATAATGGTCGGCATGTATATGGGTATCAATCACATGGCTAATTTCTACACCTTTTTGTTTGGCTTGATCAATAAACCAATCAATATCCTCAAGATGTACGTCAATGGCAACAGACTTACTTTGGCTAATGCAACCCAGAAAATAGGAAATAGAGGAAGGATCATTAGGTAGTTCTCTTTGTATCATGAACATAAGGAGGCCTTTGGATTAAAAGATAAGTGATTAAATTGAATATTGCAATCATATTCAATTGATTGATTGAATAATAGATTATGTCCTGCTAAAATTCAATCACTTTTTAAATTCGAGAGATTTATGGGACATTTAACCAAACAAGATCAAACTCAAAAACATAGCGCTGACGGTGAGTTTTCCTCGAAAACCCCAAACTTACATACTGATATTAAATTGGGTATTTCAGTCAATCGATCTCAGTTTAGTCTGCATTTATTACAAATATTTTTAGTGGGTTTAACCATTGGTATGACACGAATTGTGATTCCTGTGTTAGCGGAAGCTGAATTTGGTTTGGCAGACAACGCTTTCTTTTTGCTGGCCTCATTTGTAGTTGTATTTGGTGTGGTGAAAGCGGTAATGAATTTATTTGCAGGTTCGTTAAGTGAGCGTTACGGTCGCAAAAATATATTACTGTTAGGTTGGTTAATCGCCTTACCTATTCCGTTCATATTGTTGTTCGCACCCAATTGGAATTGGATCATATTCAGTACAGTTTTGCTGGGTTTTAACCAAGGTTTATGTTGGTCGATGGCATTAAACAGTAAATTGGATTTGGCAAAAAGCAGTCAAAAAGGTTTGGTGAATGGAGTTAATGAGTTTGTTGGTTACGCAGCGGTAGGATTGGCAGGTTTAATGACGGCTTATTTAGTTAGTATATTAGGCGCCAGAGAAGGTTTGTTTTATTTCAGTTTAGCAGTAATCGTATTGGGTTTAATGACTGCAAAGTTTACGATTATAGAAACATTACCCTGGGCGAAATTACACAATACACAAGCGCTTAATCTGAATACAAATAAACAGCAGGGACCTTTGTTGTATTCACAAAAAAATGCGACAACAAAAAATTTAGCTCAATTATTTAAGTATGCGTCTTTAGAGAATAAAACATTAATTGCGTTAAATCAGGCTGGTTTAGTTGAAAAATTCACCGACGCTATTGTGTGGATTTTTTTGCCAATATATTTTATTACACAAGGTCTTACATTAATTGAATCCGGTGCCATTATTTCAATATATGGTATTGTTTGGGGATCAACCCAGCTGATAACAGGCCCGTTGTCAGACAAAATAGGACGCAAACAATTAATTGTATGGGGTATGTGGATTTGTGGAGCTGGTTTACTGGCCATACCCTTCACGCAGGGAGTAATACTTTGGAGTATTGAGGCGGCTTTTATTGGAATTGGAATGGCAATGTTGTACCCAAACTTAGGCGCTGCGGTTGGTGATGAAGCACCTACCAAATATAGAGCCAGCTTAATAGGTGTGTATCGTTTTTGGCGAGATTCCGGTTATGCAATTGGTGCTTTAATTATGGGGCTGATGGCTCAATGGTCTCAAGACTTAATGATGCCTTTTATATTTGTGGCTATTTCAATGTTTTTATCTGGATTACTTGTTTTATTATGGTTACCTAAAAAACTAACGTAATAAGTTACTCAAAGCAAATTCTAAAATAAAAGTTCTAAAAAGGTCAAAACATAAGATCCTTTTGTGCTTATTGAACGGTTATTTCATTGGTAAAACTCAGAAGTGAGCTCCATAATAGTCACCTTTTAATACATAATAATCACCTACTAATACATAATAATCACTTACTAATACATAATTATCTAACCGATATAATTAGCTGGATCTAAAATGCTAAACCAATTGATTAAAAAATTTGACTGATAGGATTTTGGATTAAATTATATAATCCAGATTCTTATTGTTTGTTTGGAGTTATTAAAAGAAAGAAAATCGGTGGCAAACGGCTTTTATTATATTTTTCGACTAAAAAATAAAAAGGTTGGTAAACCTTAGGATCAGAATCGTTGATAAACAACCAATACAATAAAAAGGTCGAATCAAAAAAACGGCCTTGTTTATTGCTGCACAAAATTGAAGATAAAATTAATTAAACTGTTTTCATTAATGTATCTGCTTATAAACTTGAATATTAAATTCTCAATATTCTAGACCTGATTCCCTTCTTCTATTATTATTTAATGATATTATTATCCATATTCATTATTAATTTTAAAACCGAACAAAAAACCTAAAAAAGCTTAGAAAATCATCATTTTATTAATAGCTATTTCAGCTCAGCACAAAGGAATTATCATGCCATCATTTTTTAAAGCAGGCACTGCATTATTTAGTATTTGCCTAGTCAGTATTATTTTTTCTAGTCTAAGTTTCGCTACGGAAAATACAACAAACAAGCAATCAATCGAAAAAACTAATGGAATAGTTAATACAACTGCAACTGTTAATACAAAGGCTAATGTAGGGCTTGTTATTAATGAAGTGTCTACATCATTTGATTGGATTGAACTTTATAATAACAGCAACCAAAAAATTGATTTAAGAGGGGTAAAATTCACCCACAACCACAAAAACAATAGCTTTGAATACGCAATCAAACAAAGAAAAAAACTTAAACCCGGTTATTTTTATGTTATCTACAAAAAAAGTAAAATCAAAATGGGTTTTGATTTCGATATACACAAAAATGGAGATATTCAGTTATTTTCAAATAAAAATATTTTATTGGACAGTCTTAATCTGGCAAGTAAAAAAATCCCAAAAAATGGCAGTTTAGGTCGATACCCTGATGGGATAGGACCATTCATAATACAATCCGTTAGCAGTAGTAAAAGTGCCAACAATAATAACTTAGAAAGTACTCGTTTAAAGGATTTAAGTAATCAATATGAACCTTATGTTTATGTAGACAGCCATCAATCTGATTTTATTTTTGATCAAAATAAATTACATCGATTTGATTTATTGTTAGAAGATAATGCACTGAGTTATTTAAATGACAACCCTACTGACGAAATATACACCCAGGGTAAACTTGTGTTTAACAATAAAATTTTAAGTGAAGTGGGTATTCGTTACAAAGGTTCAATTGGCGCTTTTGTTGAATGTGTTAGTGGCAAAAATATGCTAAAACCATCAGGAAAAAAGAAATGCACTAAACTATCTATGAAAGTAAAAATTGATTGGTTGGATAAACAAGCGCGATTTTATGGGTTAAAGAAACTGCAATTTCATTCACAAAATTTAGATGCTAGTAAAATGCACGAACGCTTGGGTTATTGGTTGTATCAACAATTCTCAGTACCCGCACCAAGATCGGTGCACGCTCAATTATATATAAATGGCGAATTTAATGGCATTTTTGCTTTAACAGAACAGATTGACGATATATTTGTTAAACATCATATTAACAAACAGAATTTTGATGAGCTATACCCCGATGATCTATACCTTGGTGAACAACAATCTGAAGAATATATTAGTACTAAGCAACCAGGCAATTTATATAAAGAAGTTTGGCCTTTACAACAAAATGGTCAATCTACTTTAGAAAACAAAATATTAACAGCACTGAAAACCAATAAAAAAGAGGCGGATATTTCTAACTTTTTAGAATTTGCAAAAGTTTTAGAAAAAATTAAGTTACCGCAACAAGATACAGAACTAACAATGCAGCAAAAACAGAAAATCAAAAACTTAATGAATCAATGGTTTGATATGGAAACAATCATTCGGTCTATTGTTGTTGATCGTAGTATTAAAGCGGATGACGGAATGTTGCATTGGTATTGTGCAGGAAAAACAAATTGTTTTAATCATAATTATTATTGGTATCAATCCAATAACAAAAAAATGTATTTAATTCCTTGGGATTTGGATAATGCTTTTGAAAACTTAGGCGAGCCTAAAAACCCAATTACATATATAGAAGACAATTGGAATAAAACTCGTAACGAATGTCAAAGTTTTCCATCTGGGCCATATTATGTACCTCAGCTCTCAGCAGCTTGTGATAAATTAATTTATGCAATGACGTTATTTGAAGACGAGTATAATCAGTATAAAATGCAGTTTGAGCAAAATTATTATAATACAAGCACTGTGAATCAATTATTAGATCAATGGTCGGATCAAATAGAAGAATCAGTTAAGCAGGCGCAGGACAATCACGAAGATCAGATTTCAATTACACAATGGAAACAAGCAGTTAAAAAATTAAAATCGGATATTAACAATAGTCTTATTAAATAGGCCATTATAGCGAACTATCCGCTACAAACCTGTGGTGGATGTTTATATTGAATAAACGAATATTAGACAAACAAATTTAAGACAAAATCTACATACAGGTTCAGGATAACTTGTGTTTCAGTACTGTGGGTTTTGAGAGGCGCTAGCTCTTAATACCTCCCTTCAAGTGCTTTAAAAGATGAGAGGGTAAAAATTTGATAGTTATCGCATAAAACTTAAAAGGTTATTTAGATGAAATTTATTATATTAGTGTTATTTATTTTTACTTTTACACAGAAAAGTATTGCTCAGGATGTGTATACCTTACCTCGTACTGAGGTGATTAAAATCACCGACTCGGTAAGTAAACGTGTTTATGAATTACATATACAAAAACCAAAAGGTTACACAAAATATAAAAAATACCCAGTGGTATATATGACAGACTCGCCTTATACATTTCCTATTGTGGTGGGTGCTGCACGTATGCCTATAAATTCTGGGCGAATGCAAAAAATATTGTTTGTGGGAATATCTTGGGAAGAAGGGGCTAATGGAAGCTTAAGTCGTCAGCGTGACTATACCCCAACACCAAGTTCACCCGGATATTATGGCACCTCAGGTGAAGCGGCAGCGCATTTAAATTTTATCAAAAATGATGTATTTTCACTGATTGAAAATAAATACAGTGCCAATCCAATTTCAAAAACGTATATAGGCAATTCTTTTGGTGGACTTTTTGGTGCCTATATTTTATTAAATTCCCCTGATACCTTTGATAATTATATTCTGGGTAGCCCATCGTTGTGGTGGGATGATGATTATATGTTAAATAAAGGATTTGAAAATAATAAATTAAGCGCAGATTTTAAAGGGAATATTTTTATTTCAGTGGGGGCCGATGAAATTAAATACGCAAATAGTTCGAACAAAGACATGGTGGGAGTCGCCACGCAGTTTTACAAAAAACTGCAAGCACTGGATTATAAACACACAAATGTTGAACTTAGAATAACGCAATGGGCTAATCATACTACTGCTTTTCCTACAACCGCAATTCAAGGTCTGTGGTGGTTGTTACATAAAGATAAATCACAGTAGAATATATAAAATTAAAGACATTATCATATGAAAAAACCAATTTTTTTTGCAACACAGGCTCTTTTTAGACAATGGTTAATTGATAATCATGATAAACAAGCAGAGTTGATTGTGGGTTATTATAAAGTAAAAAGTGGACTCCCAAGTATGACTTGGCCACAGTCTGTGGGTCATGCACTTTGTGTTGGTTGGATTGATGGAGTCCGAAAATCAATAGATGAGGATTCTTATCAAATCCGTTTTACACCACGTAAAAAAGAAAGTGTTTGGAGTCAGGTTAATATTGATAAAATTCAAAAATTAACAGAAGACGGCTTAATGCAGCCCGCTGGTATTAAAATATTTAAAAATAGAACTGAAAATAAAAACCATGGTTATTCTTCTAAAAAACAAGATCTATTTTTACCCATAAATTTTGAAACTCAATTTAAACAAAATAAAAAAGCTTGGATTTATTTTGAATCGCTAGCGCCATCCTATAAGAAAATTTCAATCAACTGGGTGGTGACAGCAGTACAAACTAAAACTCAAGTCAAACGACTGCAACAGTTAATTGAAATGAGTGAGTTAGGTACAAATAAATGGAAAGATAATAAATATAATAAGAAGAAATAGCAGAATAAATAAAAAGATTTTAAAAAATAGCGTATTAAGGGAAATAATATTGAATCATTTAAACAAAGCAATCAACAATAATGCCTTATGGTGTGAGTTAGTTAATAAAGCGAATGATATTCCAGGAATATTTGAAAGTGAACTTTGGTATAACAGTAATGAAGTGGTTTTGTTTTACCCAAACTTAATAACGTTGTCATCAAACTTTAACGAGACTCAGAAAAACGTATTGTTAAAGATAATTAAAGGCCACCCTAAAAATAACTGGGCAGTAAAAGATAGTTTCGCTAGTTTAGATTTAGCTAAATATGATTTTTTTGAATTATTCGAGTCCGATTGGTTTTTAAGGCAGTCAACGCAACCTTTATTAATGTCTAAAACCGATTTACCAAAAATTAAAATAATTAATAATGAAAGTGATTTAAAACAATGGGAACTGGCATGGAGCGCACATCAGCCCATGAAAAGCGAGCAATCAATATTTTCAGATAATCTACTCGAAAATGACGAGGTGGCTTTTTTAGCTATTATTGAAAATAATAAAATCACAAAAGGATTGATTGGCAATAAAAGCGACGATGTTATTGGTGTTTCAAATCTGTTTGGTTTTGATATTTTTGAAAACGATATAATGTCGACTTTTATACAAACACTTTGGGATGAACTAGGCAAATTAGATTTAGTGGGTTACGAGTCAGATGAAGACATTCTACAAGCGAAACAAAATGGATTTGAATCCATTGGTAAACTTAAAGTTTGGATGAAATCTTAATACTTTTTATGCAATTTTAAATTTAAAAATTAATCAATTTTAAACATCCAAAAAAAGGCCAGAATATTTTAGCTATTCTGGCTGTTTTTTATTCTAATTTAATGGGTATCCATGTTTCAAAATAACTGCTTTTAGACAAGGCGTTAAAACGTTTATCATATACTTCTATCACTTCATTGCCGCGCATTTTATATTTTGACTCAGGAAGCCAGGCACCATAAAAACTGTCCATAGTGACAGCTAATTCTGTAATTAAGCCGATATGAGGTAATATCGCAAAAAGCCCTTCGTTTATTACTTTAACGCTCAAATTGTTGGGTGCTTTAACAGCTGTGGAACCCGCTAAATAACACATTTCACCTAAACTCGAGTTGTCACTGTCGTAAATAACCCCCATTTTTGTTGTTTCTTGTTCGTTTTCAATTTCACAGAATTTTTGCCAAATCTTGGGAATTACTTCGAAATTATTAGGATTGTCTGACCCTAACGGATTAAAATAACCTGATACCCCTACTATTTGAAATTCTGATTTATGTTCTACTTTTATTATCATCGATTTATCCCAAGCTAATTCATATTCAAAATTTAAGATAGGCAACAAACCTGTTGGTTGTAGTTGCTGCTGCCTATATTGGTTTGGTGATACCTTAAATTCATTCTTAAAAGATCTTGAAAATGCTGACTGACTAGTAAAACCATGCTCAATAGCGATGCAGATGATTGAGTCAGTGGATTCAACTAATTGTTTTGCGCAGTTTGACAATTTATATAAACGAATGTAATCACTTAACGACAGTTGAAAAATGACAGAAAACGTTCGTTGTAATTGCCATCTTGAATAACCTATTTTAAGTGCAACATTATTGACTGTTAATAACTCATTAGGCATTTCATCAATACATTGAATGATACTTTTAATCAGATCTTTTACTTTCACTTTTAACCCTGAATTCATAAACTAAAAAAGATAATAGACGACTTAATAACATTAGTTTAAACATTTTGGGGCTTTTTTCATACTTAAAATAATAATACAGGGTTAAAAGTGTGTGATTAGTTTAATAAGTGTTATTTGGATAAATTGGTATTTTTAAATGCAGTATTTGGCCCGAATTCAGCCTTAAATTCCTTATTAAATTAAACTATAAAGCAACACTAAATCTACTAAAAAGAGAAAAAACTATTATTTCAAATATTGCTCGGGTAGCAATTTTATTCTGATTTCTTCTATTAAGTTATTTTTTTAAAAATACCCCTCGAGTTTCATTTGTTGTATCACTATTTCTAATTGTGGTACTAAGTCACTATAGCTTGTATGAATATGGTGATAAACATTTATGGTTTCCAAGGGTTCTTTATTTAATTGTATTAACCTTGTGTATTCGGATTCTTTAAAAATAGTTTGAATCACTTGGCCACTCATAATCATAATATCTGCTCGATTGTGCTCAAGTGCGCTAAATAACACAGTAAAATCAGGGGCAATAAATGTTTTTAAATTGGGTACTATTTTAATGATTTTTTTATTCAGCTGCATACCTATTGGGAAAACTACCACCCATTTTTCTAAATCTTGATAACTATTAATTGGGCCTAAATCTCTTAAACTATAAGCATTAATATGATTTGAAGAATATAGAGGTACCATTACAGGAATTAAATTTTTAAAATTCGTTGGGTTAATTGCACGAGCATCAAGCCCTTGATAATAACCTGAAATTGAGCGTCGTACAGCTCTTTCGCCAGGTACTATATCAATTTGTACATCGATTCCGATTCGGCGATAGGCCTCTTTTAAATCCGCTACTATGTCTGATTTTTTGGAAATTACATAATTTTGATCAATAGCAACTGTATACTCAGAAAAAGACAATGAAGAAACCATATAAAAAACAAGGATAAAAAACTTCATAAACTTACCTTAATAATATCTATTTTTAGTCTTGTAATTGATTTTTAAAAAAAGTTATTAATGACATCATATATATTAGTGTTTTTAATTAGTTTTGATAGTTTGTTATTAATAATGGCTCTTCGTAACATTGTATGAGAATCAAGTATAATTCAAAGCTTATTCAATTCTAAAATTAGGTTTTAGTTTGCAAGTAGAAGATCATTACAGTTTATTATTGGGAATCCAATCCCCTTGGGAGATCACGTCCGTTGATCTAAAGATGGCTGAGAGCCGTGTTGATATTTATGTTGAGTATATGGATTCAACTGGAAAATGTCCTGAATGTAAAAATACACATCCAACATATGACCTCAGGAAAACAAGAACTTGGCGTCATTTAGATACCATGCAATTTTCAACTTTTATTCATTGCCAGCTTCCAAGAATTAACTGCCCTGAACACGGCGTTAAATCAGCACAAGCTCCTTGGGCTAATAAACAAAGTGGTTTTACGTTGATGTTTGAAGCATTCGCAATCCAGGTTATGTTAGCAGCAAAAAGTGTAGAGGCTGCCAGAAAATTATTAGGATTAAACTGGAAGCAATTGGAATCGATCAAACATCAGGCAGTTAATCGCGGGCTGGCTCGTCGATCAAAGGATAATATTGATTACCTAGGTGTGGATGAGAAACAATTTAGAAAAGGCCATAATTACATCACTACACTCGTCGATATTGATCAGGGTGCAGTACTTGAAGTCGTTGAATATAGAACTGAGGAATCTTGTAAAACCCTTATAGATAAAGCATTAAACGAAAATCAGCAGTCAAATGTGAAAGCTGTTTGCATGGATATGTGGAAAGCATTTTATAATGCTTTTAGTGAAAAGTTACCAAACGCAAGCATCGTCCATGATCATTTTCATATCAGCCAATATCTTAATAAAGCGGTAGATCAAATACGAAAAAAGGAAAACCGTGAATTTAATACCACCTCAAATAATCCGTTAAAGAAAAGTAAATTTCTATGGTTAAGTAACCCTGAAAATTTATCAGAAGAAGCAAAAGTCCAATTAAATTCATTAAATGAATTAAACCTAAAAGTTTCAAAAGCTTGGATATTAAAGGAGAGTTTCAAACCTTTTTGGCAATATAGATCTAAGTCTTGGGCGGAAAAGTACTTTAATGTTTGGTATGAGAACGTAACGAAAAACAAACTGCCAGCGATGTTAAAAGTAGCTGACATGCTAAAAAATCATATAGGTAATATACTCACATATTTTGATCACTCAATATCAAATGCTGTAGCTGAAGGTCTTAATTCTAAGATTCAAATGACTAAATCAAACGCGAGAGGATATAGAAGTTTTGAAGGATTTAGAGTGAGTATATTATTTCATTGCGGGAAATTAAAAATGGAGCCTTAATATGGCTCCACACAATATTACGAAGAACCCTAATTATAAGATTGGCGAGTCTGCTACTACATTGTCTGATCTGCAAGCCATGTTAGATAAAAGTTTTGGTGGTGGAAAATTAAATATACTTGAAAAATACAACATTATAACCTTGGATCTAATGAAAACTTCAGGAATTCAATCATCTGAATTCTTTATTTATAAATTTGAAAATGAACAACTTATTTTATTGTCCTATTTTTCTCATAAAATTTTTGTAACAAGGTCTGCAAGAATTAATAAAGAAAATGACAGGTTACAAGTATTCGAAAATGGAGAAAACATATTAAATCTTGAGTTAAAATACCTTGATAATCTATCAGAGAAGATACAATATTAAAGTAAGTGTAAGTCATCTAACCAACACATTAAATGCGGACACTTAAACATCAACTGCTTAGCCCCTCACAACAATCATTACGCTGTTTTTTTGTCCATACAATTACAATAGTTTCAAGTATCAAACCATAAGCAGGATAAAACAGGATTTACAATGGCATTAACTTTCACATTTTCCTTTGGGTGGTCGCCAAAACCGCGTACTCATAGATTGATTGTATTATCGACTGGACTGGCGCTATTAGCCTTATGCATAACTCTTTCAATCAATTCATTGTATGAGCTTAAAATAGGTAAACGGGTGGCTGGCGAAGTAATAGGTTATCAGCACTCAGCTCGTATAGGGCAATTCAGTAATGAACAAGGTCAATTAATTGAATTCGAAATCCCGCTTCAGGGGGATCTATTTAAGCCAGGAAATTCTGTGAAAGTTATCTACTTTGAAAATTCTTCACGTACACCCAAGGTTGATCACTTTTTAAGTTTTTGGTTATTTCCTATTTTCACTGCAATCTTCGCTTTTATGTTTTTGATTACAGCCTTGATTCTTTGGTTAAAAGAGGTGAAGACTAACAACCTTAACCAGAAAAAGGGCGGGTAAAAAATAGAAGTGGTCAAAATTGTACGCAGAGTAACTTAGAATTTAAAATGCAGAGCTATTCTTAGTTCATAAAACAAGCCAATTAATAGTGGTTGTGAAAGTTAATTTTTTCTACGACCTCGTTATAATCTACCCAAGTTTTGCAATTAATCTGGAAGTATTATGAAAATAATAAGAAGCAAAGAATTTACAGCAACTCGCGCTTGGGGAGCTAAAGATATCTCTAATATGAACGGAGTTACAACTCGTTTACATTGGACAGATAAACCATATAAATGGCACATTAACGATGGCGAAGAAGTTTTTGTTGTTTTAGATGGTGTTGTAAAAATGCTTTATAAAGAACATGGAGTTGAGCTATCTACTATATTAAATACTGGTGATATATTTTATGCTTCTGTTGGTACTGAGCATGTAGCCCATCCTAAAGGTGAAGCTAGAATTTTAGTTATAGAATCAGAAGGTAGCGTATAACAAATCAATAAAGCAGGACTGCTAACAGTTTATTCGTTTCCGCTTTGTTCACATTTTAGCAAACTATTTTACTGCGCTTATAAAGCGTTATACAAAGGGTCTACATCATGAAAAAGTTATTACTTCTTATCCCGTTTATATTTCTATTTCAAGGTTGTTATGCGGCAAAGGCACTATCAACACCTGTGGTGATTGAATATGAAATATTACATGAATCACAATATAATGAATATGCGGCTTCAACAAGCAAAAGTGTCATTGTTATAAGAAACCAAGTCGATTATAAAAGTGAACTATTAAAAAGAAGCAGTGCAGCGATCAAAGCAGTTAACTTTGATAACGAAACTATTCTTTTGATCGATATGGGGACTCGACTTACAGGTGGTTATACAATTGAGATGCAATCTCTTACTGTAGAAAACGATTATGTAAGAGCGCAGGTTATTCTAAAATCCCCCGGAAACAATTGTGGTACCACTCAAGCTATCACAAACCCTTTTAAGCTAATTAAATTAAAAACAACATCAGAAATATTGATAACCGAAAAAATAATATTGTATAGTTGTTAGCATGTATAACTAGTTGTTCTGCAAGAACAAAATACAGTTGGATTTTTCGTATTAGTTGCTAATTTTTTCCGTTTATTGTGGCGCTAGATATCTCCAGTGAAATTTATAATCAATTTAATGTTATTAATGGGAGCCACTAATTCTATGGCATATGATTTACATATTGAAAAAACAAACTTAGATTTAGAGAAATGGATTAACTTTATTTCTGAAAATAGTGATTTGGAAATTCAACATCAAGTTGAAGTTAACAACCCATTTACTGATGAAGTGATTATTATGCAAACACCTAACTCCGCTGTTGCAGGATCTGGAACGATTTACCAGTTTAAAGATCGTGATAATACAATTTCAATTACTATTTCAAACCCTAAAGATAAAGACATTCCATCATTGAAGAAAATGGCCATTGAATTGGGTGGTGTATTAGTCGGTGATGAGGGTGAAGAATACTAATTGATATGCCTAACCACGTTGATTAGAGCAATTAAAAAATTCTGCGTTATTTTTCTTCAATTCACTCAACATTACACTAAAAAAGCACAGTGTTAAACACGGATCCTCAATACGATATATGACAATGATCATGTCCATTTAAAAAACAATAACCCTTAGAAAAACTAATGATAATTTAAGCGTGTTGTTGCCACTATTAGAATATTCTTATTCAGATGTATTATTAGAATTAAACTACGCTAATGCAAATTCGCAAATTGTAATTTCAGAATTAATCGAATATACGTTAAAATGTCCGAGTGAATATTGGCTTTCATTAGCAATTAGCTGGTTCGAAAATGGCCTCAATATTAATTTTTTTAATTCGAATAAACTCTTAGAAATAAGTAATAATAAATTTCACAGTCAATATTTAAGACATAGATCTTTAGCTTTATTTAATAAATAAGCAAAGGTTGTTCGAAGTACAAACTACCCTGAAATTAATAGCTATTGTTGTACAGCCTTGCTCTAATTTATAGTGTATTTTTAAGTCGATTTTCTATTGCTCTATGCGTTTCAGTTTTTTAATTTGAGCCTTTGTCTTTCTCATTTTTTTGTAATTGTATGATTTCTATAAATTGACTAATCCATTCTAAAAAACAAATCGGGAAAATAACAATTCAAAAGTGTTCTTAGAATGAATATACTATTTGAAATAAATTTAATTAAAAACGAGCGCTGTAAAAAGTTAATTTTCTACGACTTCGTTAGGTAAAGAATTCTATGTTTAAAGTTATTATATCGATGTGTCTCTTATCCATACTCACAGCTTGTGTTGGTATAGTGACCGACTTTACTGTTAAAGAACGACGTGGAACAGTTAATATTGAAACTGGCCCCTTAAAAACTGAAGCCAAGTGGAGAAACATAAGCAAAAATGACGTTTTAATGGATTTAGGTCTGCCAAAAATTAAAACAATAAATTCTGCAGGTAATGAACGCTGGGTTTATCCATATAAAACTGCTTGGAAAGGTATCTATTTATTTGTGTTGGTAATACCTATTCCGTTAAAAGTACCCAAAGGCAAGTTAAATATGTATGTTGATTTTGAAGCAGGTAATATCAAAGAGATCTCATATGAATACCTGACTGGTAACTTCTATGCATGTGGTCCTGGTATTTGGTTCATGACATCTGTAGAAGAAAGTTGGGACACTATGTTTTGTGGGAAACTAGATCAATAATACAAATATCAGTGCTATTTTTAATCTTCAAATAGCACTGTGAAAAACAATTAAAACAAACACCCACACTTAACCTCTATTCATTCCTCGCAACAATTTTAACCATCCATTATTTACAGCTTTAATGCAGCGATATGTAACCAAACCAGATATCAACGACTTAACGGAGTAAGATACACAGTATTAAATTTTATTTTTACGAGCATTGCTATAAACCACAATGACCAAACAATTATGACAAACCAAATTCCTCAAAAAACTCGCCCGATCGTAGCGAACCTCAACGATCTTGCTAAATTGGCAAACTACTCCCTGATAGACACACTTAACTGTGACCCTGATGCGACCGAAAACGGTGTGGACTATGATCCACGACAAGTTTTCACGGGGCATTATGTGCCTGTTAAACCTACGCCAATCCAAGACCCAGAGTATGTAATACACAGTAAAACCTTTTTTTGTGAACTTGGTTTCGCAGACAGTTTGGCGCAGTCTGCTGACTTTGTTCGTATGTTCTCTGGTGACAGCTCTTTGCTTCCAGAGCCGATGCGCAAGCTCGGTTGGGCAACGGGTTACGCGCTTTCGATCTATGGTACTGAATACATTCGACAATGCCCGTTCCAAACTGGCAACGGTTATGGCGACGGTCGCGCAATTTCTGTGCTGGAGGCTGTGATAAATGGTCAACGCTGGGAAATGCAGCTAAAAGGTGGCGGACGTACACCCTATTGCCGCGGCGCGGATGGTCGTGCGGTATTACGTTCAAGTATTCGTGAGTTCTTGGCTCAAGAACACATGTACGCACTGGGTGTGCCCACAACACGCTCGTTGAGTTTGTACGTTTCAAAAACTGAAAAAGTACAGCGACCTTGGTATTCGCAGGGCTCATACTCGGAGAATCCCGATTTATTGATTTCAGAAGCCGTCGCTATTTCAACAAGAGTTGCACCGTCGTTTATCCGTGTGGGCCAACTCGAACTTTTCGCTCGCCGTAGCCGTAACAACGAACATAAAAACGCACTGCAAGAACTCGAGAAGATTGTGCTGCACTTAATTGATCGTGAGTACGCTGAGGTTATCGATAGCCAACTTAACACAGCAGATAAAGTGCTGTTGCTGGCTCGCGAGTTTCAACTACGCCTCACATCATTGATCGCAAACTGGATCCGTGTTGGTTTCTGTCAAGGTAACTTCAACGGCGACAACTGCGCAGCCGGTGGTTTTACACTTGATTATGGTCCTTTTGGTTTTTGTGATCTGTTTAACCCAGATTATCAGCCTTGGACGGGTGGTGGTCGACACTTCTCGTTTTTGAATCAAGGCCATGCAGCGCAAAAAAACTTCGGCATGTTTTGTTTGGCGTTACGCCCATTGCTGGAGTCACATCCAGACTCATTAATAGCGCTCGACGAGATTCAAAATGGATTTGCAAAAGTTATGCAAACTCAAATGGAAACGATGTGGGCAACTAAGCTAGGTCTTAACACGTTAAACACAGCCTCTGAGAAAACACTTTGTAACGAATTACACAGTGAGCTACAAACACTGATGTTACAAACCCCTGTTGATTACACTATTTTCTATCGTGAGCTCTCGTCGATCCCGAGTGACATTAATCCACTAAAGAAAAGTTTCTACATGCATTCGACACAAGATACACAACAGATGGACAAAGACTGGACAGCCTGGCTTGAAAAATGGAAAACACTGATCAACAGTTGTGCTGATACAAATGCCACTCCACCTATATCTAATGAAGAAATCTCTAAACAAATGAAACTTGTTAATCCAAAATACATATTGCGCGAGTGGATTGTTGCTCCGGCTTACAATCAAGCAGCTGCGGGTGATTACAGGTTAATTCGAGAGTTACAAGACGTTATGACCCAGCCATATGCAGAGCAGTCGAAAGACGTGCAGGATAAATACTATCGCTTAAAACCAGCTGAGTTTTTTGAAGTGGGTGGATTGTCGCATCTTAGTTGCTCGTCTTGATAAGTTTAATTCAAGGTCATCCTGACTTGAATTAAAAGCTCTGCTGCAAATCTGGCGAAGGGGAACCCTTCTTGATTTTCAGTTCGCTAAGCGCACATCCTTGTGCTGGTCTCTTAAGTTGCTCTTTATGTTTAATTCAAGGTCTTCCTGACTTGAATTAAAAGCTTTATTAGCAATCTGGCGAAAGGAATGATACCTAACAAGACACACAGGCTTAAAACATTGGTTTAATATAAAAAATCATTTCTACTTATTTGCATATATTCAGTTATTTCCAAGCATCAGCATCATGTGCCGGTACAATTAATATCTCCGGATTCTGCTGTTGTATTATATTTAAAAGCGCTATTACTTTTTCGACATCATTTTCATGACTGTCCGTTAGGTATTTTGAAAACCACATTTTTGGTTTTAGTTTTAAAATTGCCTGTTTATTCCAAACCGCATCACCTACAAAAAATCGTCTTGTTTTTTGGTTGGTAACAAATATTCCTACCGAACCGGGTGAATGGCCAATTAATGGTACTACTACAATACTGCCATCGTTATATAAATCATAACTTTGTTCGAACACTCCGTAAGCTTTATTTTCGAAATTATATGTTTTCCAATTAAACTCTTTGTTTTCTACTTGTGAGGGGAATATATCTGGAACACCGTGAGTGCTTACATATTCGAATTCTTGTGTTGTTATTAATACATCAATTTCAGCAAAATCTTCTAATGCACTAGCGTGATCCCAATGTGTATGGGTTAATAATATTTTATCTGGTTTGGGTAATTTTCTTAAAACAATGTCGGCTTTTGTATTTGTTATTTGTTTAAACGCCATCATTGGTTTTAAATAATTAGGCATATCTTCCGAAAATTGCGCCTGTGCATTTTCACCTAATCCACTGTCAATTAACACATTACCTAGAGGATGTTCAATTAAAACAGCACCATGTGTTAACGTTTTAGTTTTAAATATACTGCCTCCCGAATAAGTAAAGGCATCTAACGTGGTGACTTCACCTGTTTTTATATAATGCACTTTTATAGCTGGGGTCTGTTTTGAAATAACGGGC
Source organism: Pseudomonadales bacterium (assembly GCA_022968985.1). Lineage (GTDB taxonomy): Bacteria > Pseudomonadota > Gammaproteobacteria > Pseudomonadales > Natronospirillaceae > Marinicellulosiphila. Next base: position 17,739 of record JALJPK010000074.1, read on the forward strand.
AACTTTGTATTAATACCTTCAAGTTTATCGATATTTCTTGGCCAATATAAACTGGTCACAAACATCAGAATTAATATTAATAGGCTATAAAAAACGTTTTTTATTATTTTAAAAATCATAACTAGGTGATGGCTTTTGTTTAAAAAAATGAATGTAACATATCTAAACATTAAACTAATCTTTTACAGGTAGGTTATTACTTTAGTCATACAACAAGCTTTGGATCAATTTTACAGCTATCAAACTTAGATTAAGTGTTTAGTTAATCTATTAATTTCGCCATTCAAATTTAATGCCCCTTTTATTTTCCTTTCGATACATAAATACAAAAACCAGTACGATTTTATAGTGGCAAGTCGCCCTATATCAACTAGTCTAAAAAAGATTACTTTTTAAAAAACAGCCGACTACAGATTGGATTAAAATCATGTCAATGCCATTTAATAGACGTAAATTTCTTATTAATACTCTTAAAGGTTCTGGTGCGGGATTAGCCGTGATGCATGCGCCTTATATTTTCTCAAAATCAAAAGTCACCTTACGCGTAATGGGAACTCACGTTACTCTGCAAGAAGAAATTCGTAAACAAGCTATGGCGGATCTAGGTATTAACTTAGAGTTTGAAGCACGTGGTGAAGCTGAGTTAGTGCAAAAAGCCACTACGAACCCAGCTGGTTTTGATCTTTATGAGCAATGGTCTGACAGCATTAAAACCCTTTGGCAAGCCGAAGTTATTCAACCTATTGATACCAATCGTATTATTAACTGGGGCGAAATTAACAGCATTACCAAACAAGGCAGCATTACACCCGAAGCTGCGATTGGCGCAGGTGACGCACCCTATAAAATACTAAATGTACAAGATGACGGGGAGTTAGGTTCCAAATTTACAGGCGAAGTCAGCTTCTTACCTTATGTGCATAATGTGGATTCATTTGGTTACAACACCGACGTCATTCCCCAAGGCATCCCCTACGAAACAGAAAGTTGGGCTTGGTTATTAGATGAACGTTGGCAGGGTAAAGTAGGCATTATTAATGCGCCTACTATTGGAATATTTGATCTGGCTTTAGCTGTTCAAGCCAAGGGTTTAATGAGCTTTGTAGACATGGGTAATATGAGCATTGTTGAAATTGATCAATTATTTGTAATTTTAATGGGTTATAAAAAACGCGGCCACTTTGCGGGTTTTTGGAATTCGGTTCCACAATCCGTTGATTTTATGACAAGTAAACGTGTGGTGATTGAAAGTATGTTTTCTCCGGCGGTGTCTTCAGCTAATGGCAAAGGCACACCTGTGACTTATGCCGCACCAAAAGAAGGTTACCGTGCTTGGCATGGTGTGATGTGTCTGTCGAGTGCATGCAAAGGCGAAGTGCGTGACGCTGCTTACGACTATATGAACTGGTGGTTAAGTGGTTGGCCGGGGGCGTTTATAGCACGCCAGGGTTATTACATTTCAAACCCTCAGCGCTCTAAACCGTTGTTAACGCCCAACGAATGGGGTTATTGGTATGAAGGCAAAGCAACTGCAATTGCACTAAAAGGCACCGACGGAAAAATATCCGTGCCTGCTGGTGATATTCGTCGAGGTGGCTCTTATATCAATCGATTTAGTAACATAGCGGTTTGGAATACAGTAATGGACAATTATGATTATACATTACAAAAATGGTATGAGTTTTTAGTCGCTTGAAAACACTCAATAACAAAAATAATAAACAGCTATTTAATTGGAGCATAAAACGACGAATTATCGTCAGTTTTATGTTGCTTTTTATTATTAGTTTTTCAGTTACTGCTTATAATTTAGCCGGTATGAATCAAATTAAACAGATGTTTAACACCTTTAATAAAACAAGTGTCGGCACCAACTTAATGCTTAAAATTGATAATAATATTTCGGAATTACAACGAAATATTCTTATTTTTAGTCTAACTGCAAATACATCCGTCATTACCCAAATTAAATCATTACACATTCAACTGATTACAGATATCAACACACTGGTACAGGATTATCCTGAAAAAACTCAATTTGCAAATTCACTTTTAAACCAATTACAAAATGGATCGTCAAATTTAGCCGAAAAAATAGACACATTACAAATACAACGTGTTATTCGTGATGAACTTATTAATGAAAAATTACGTAATAAATTTACAACATTTGAGACTTTAATATCTGAATTAGAATCAATAGTACCGCTTAAAAATACTGAGGGATTACAAAATAAAATATGGCAAGCCAAACTAAAAATATCTCGTGCGGAAATACTCACAGGTTATTATTTTGTGAATCAAAAATTCGAATATAAAACCATTATTACCAAAAATATAAAACAAACGATTAAAGAATTAACACCTACAAAACCATTATCCAATGATCCAGTGATTAATAATAAAATACAAAATATAGTAACTCTATTAAAACAATCGAACAAATCATTTGCACAAGCAGCCCAAGGCGAACGTAATTATTTATTTTTAGTTAACGTGGTTATTGCAGGGGAGACTTCTGAGTTACATATTTTAGCCAATAAATTAAAAACACAATTTCTTATTGAAGAACAAAAACTGTCTATCTTAACCGATAAACAACTTACTTTAATTCAAACTATTGTTGTGATCTCAGCATCAATTGCTGCATTACTTGTAATTATTTTAGCCTTTGTTATAAGTCGGGCAATCAGTTTTCCATTACAATCTATTACTGATACTTTTGACCGCTTGGTATTAGGTGAATTAATTGATGAAATACCAGGAATGCAACGTGTAGATGAAATTGGCAGACTAGCAAGAGCAGCCAATGTATTTAAAGAAAACAACGCACAAACATTATTGTTAATGGCGCAATTAGAAATTGATAAAACCGAATTAAAAGTACAAAAACAAGAACTTAAATTAGCTGCTATTACAGCACAAGAAGCTAATATTTCAAAAAGCCAATTTTTAGCCAACATGAGTCATGAAATTAGAACACCTATGAACGGTGTTATTGGAATGATTAATGTTTTACTTGGCACCACATTAAACGACAAACAATTAAACTACGCCAATACTGTTAAACATAGTGCGGAGTCTTTATTGGCAATCATCAATGATATTCTTGATTTTTCTAAAGTAGAAGCGGGAATGCTTGAAATCGAAAATATCGATTTTAATTTAACTGCGTTAATCAATGAAATTGGTCATACTCTTTCATTTCGGGCCCATGAAAAAAGCCTGAGTTTAAATTTACCCCCTGATTTAAAAGCAGCGCAATGGTATATTGGTGATGCTGGTCGTATTCGTCAAATACTAAATAATTTGTTATCCAATGCAATTAAATTTACCGATCGTGGTTCGGTGACTATCAGCTTTAAACATGAAGAAAACAAAAAAAGCGATTACTCTATACTTTATTTTGAGGTATCAGATCCAGGTATTGG
>JALJPK010000075.1 GCA_022968985.1 Pseudomonadales bacterium
ACGAAGTTGATATGTTCTGGAATCTTCAAATTGATTATATGTACAATGACATTAAATCAAATTCTATTGACAATATTGGCCTAACATCCCACGCAATTACACTGAGTTTAAACTTCAATCCTCGATCAATTTACTAAGTAGCTGGGCCATTTGGTGGTATATCTATCCAGCGCACTGACTTGTTGATTAATTTATTGCACCAGTCGTCATTATGGCAGCGCAATCAATTTTACTGTGGGATACGAAGTTGATATGTTCAGGAACGTTCAAGCAACAACATGGCTTTATCATCCCACTCAATTGCTCTGAGTATCAACTTTCATCCTCGATCAGCTTTTTAAGCAATTTGGCCATATTTTGAGAATCATACGGTGGTGATAAGTACCCAGCGTATTGACCCTGTGGATTAATTAATACCATCATATCGGAATGCGCCACCCAATAAATATCAGTTGCGCTTGCATCAAGAGGCGCTTGTATTTGATACGAAACACCACAAGCTAACGCCAAAGCGCTAATGTTTTTATGTGGTGCCCTCAAACCAATTAAGTCAGGATGAAAGGCATCGGTATAACCTGCAATCACTTGGGTGCTATCGCGTACTGGATCAAGGGTGATAAACCACGACTGAACACCACTGTTAATTTGCATGTCTTCGTTTAAAATACGCATCATGCTGCTGGCATCAGCTAAATTTGTAGGGCAAATATCCGGGCACGACGTGTAACCAAAATTAATAATGGTCCAGTTATTTTGTAAATCGACATTATTTACCACATTTTCATTTTTGTCTTTTAATTCAAAAGGTTGCACATCTTGGGCGACTGAAAATAAATGTGTATTTAAAAAATCGGGCTGTTGTGAGGCCTGTTTTTTTATATACAACAGATAAACACTTAATATAAACACACACCCTAATAACAGGGTGATCAACGGTATTATTTTTTTCATGGTTTTAATTCTTTCCAAACAGTTTAATCAGTATACCAAAAAAAGCTGGCTTTTGGTTTGGCCAATTATGTTAGCTAATTTGGCCACACCTCTTTTAGCCATGGCCGATGCTGCAATTCTAGGACATCTACCCAATGTTTCATTTTTGGCGGCACTGAGTATTGCTAGTGGTATTTTTGCTTATATTCTTTGGGGATTTAACTGCATCAGCTTAAGTTGTTCTACCTTTACAGGTAATGCCAATGCTTCTAATGATTCACAGTTAATCAATAATCGGCTTTATCAATATGTGTTTATTGCGTTTATTACCTCAATAATATTATTCATTATATTACAGCTAAGCATTGACCCACTTTTAAGTTTAATCAATATTTCAGAAAATTTAAAAAAACATGTGCTCACTTATTTAAAAATTATGTCATTTTCAATTATGCCGTTATTATTTATTCAAGTTGCAATATCGTGGTTCACTGGACTAAAACAACCTAAAATAGCCTTATATGTATTATTAATAAGCAGCAGTATCAATATTGTATTAGATATAATATTTGTATTTATATTAAACATGGACATCAACGGTGTCGCATTAGCCAGTGTTATTGCACAATTTATAACCGCGTTATTTGTGTTTTTATTCATTTTAAATTATCAAAAAAATAATCTAAGCATAAATAACATCAACCGATCTATCTGGCTTAATAATGAAAAAGTATTCAGTTTTGGTGGAACATTACTTTTAAGATCAGGAGTACTGCTAAGTGTCTTTTTACTATTTAACTTAAAAGGTGCGAGTATCAGTGAAAACACTGTGGCGGCGAATGCACTATTGATGACAATATTAATCTTGATATCCAGTGTATTAGACGCAACTGCCAGTTCTGCCCAAGTTCAACTTGCTAATAAATCACTTAAACAACATTCAATTTTAAGCTCTACCTTTTTTATTATGAGTTTATTTGTACTGGGTTTTATACTGGTCATATTTATATTCGGTCACTATTATTTAACATTAATGTCCAATCAATCCACTGTAATTTTATTAGCAGGTGAATACCTACCTTGGATGGTTTTATTGTGTATAACAAGCTGCAGCAGTTATTGGTTAGACGGTGTATTTTTAGGTTGGCACAAAAGTAAATGGATGCGTAACAGCGTATTAATCTCAGCTTGTTTGGTTTATTTCCCACTGTTATTAAATTTTGATTTAAGCAATCATCAGCTGTGGTTAAGTTTAAATGTATTTATGATTATCAGAAGTCTTTGTATGTGGTTCTATTTTATCAAAAAAACAAAATACTCCTAAGTTTTAGGTTTTAGGTTTTAGGTTTTAGGTTTTAGGTTTTTGACCTACCTGCTTTAAAATAATTGTAATAAAACATCCTGTTAAACTTAAAATAAACAGTTAGGGGACATTAATCCCCTAACTATTTATTTAATTCACTAAAGTAATACGACTACCCGAACTTGAAGGAATAATATCAATACGTTGATGCATCTGCTCTTTTAACTCACTTACGTGAGAAATAATACCAATAGTACGGCCCGACTTTCTTAGTTCAATTAACGTTTGAATCGCCAAATCTAATGACTCCATATCAAGTGAACCAAAACCTTCATCAATAAATAAAGTCTCTAATTTAATACCCCCACTATAACTTTGCACCACATCTGACAAACCCAAAGCCAGCGATAACGCCGCCATAAATGACTCACCACCTGAAAGTGTATTGGCTGGTCGTCTAGCACCTGAATAAGAATCCTCAACCTCTAAGTCCAAACCTGATGATTTATTACCTTTGGTTTTATCAAGTTTGCGGCGCAGAATAAATCGGCCTTTACTCATTATTTGTAAACGTTGGCTCGCTTCATTTAACACATCATCTAACAGCACACTTAATACATAACGCTGTAAACTCACCTTATTCACTGTGCCATTGGCGACATCTGACAACGTGCCCACTACTGAATATTGTTCATCGATTTTTTTAAGTTGTTTTTCAATAGACGTTAATTGTTTTTTAACATCGTTTAAAGTTTGTAAGCGACTGTTGATGGCATTAAACACAAGTGTTTGTTCTGTTATATTTTTAGAATCTTCATCAAGTTGTGTATTTAATTTAATTAAATCAGGTGCCTCTTTTTGTTTTAACTCTTCTTTTAACTCTTTAATTTTCAGTCTGACAACATGCAACAACTGTTGATAACTGTCGTTTTTTTCAATCATTAACTGCAGTTGATTATCTGACAAAATGGCTTGTTGATACTGTTCAATATCATCAAACTCAGAACTTGTTAAAGCACTTTCCCATTCATATTTAAATTGTTGCAGCTGTATATCAAGCTGTTTTATCCTAGAAGTTGATTCTATTAACAACGATTGATTAGCGACAATTGATTGTTGTTGTTTTTGGAATTGTTCATTTATTTGCTTAAATTGTTGTTCAATATCTGTAATATTTTTATTTAATCGATCCAATTCAAACTGTATTTTAGTGTTATCTTGATACTCAAGTGGAATTTGTTTTTCAATAAATTCTATTTGAGACTGAAGTTTAGTTTGTTCTAATACAATATTTTGTCGACTCTCATTAGTATTAACTAAACTTTTTTCAATTTCACTTAATTGAGCAATCAATACAGTTATATTTTTTTCATTATCAACTAACGAGGTGGCCAAAACATTCAACTGTTTTAATTGTCGGTTAATTTGTTGCCACTGTTGTTCAAACCACTCAATAGGTTGAGTAACTAACTCAGTCAACTGTTGATTTAAATCGAATATAAGCTGTTGATGATTTTTAATTTTTTCATTATTTAAATTTATTAAATTTTGGCTGTCAGCTAGGTTTTTATTGGCAACCTCTAATAACTGTCGTGATTTTTCTACATCTGCTTTATTTGCAAACTGTTGTTCACCTGCTTGCGCTGGGTTTGGATGCTCTAAACTGCCACAGACTAAACAGGCTTCATCCACATTTAATTGTTTGGCTAATTCAAAAGCCTGGCCTTGAAACCAACTTAATTCACAATGTTTTAAATTCGTGTTTTTTTGTTGTTTCTCATTATCATATTGTTGGAATATTTTATTGTCTTGAATTTGTTTAAGTTGTAATTCAGCTAATGATTTTTCATTTTCAACAACCTTTCTTTTAATCGCACCCAATCGCTTAAAACGTTCCAACTGTGCATTTAATTCGGGTATGGATTGTAACTCTAATTGTTGTGACTTAATTAGCGCAGTTAAACTCGAAGTTTGTTGCGCATTATTTTTCTTATCTAACTCAATTTTAAACACGTTTTGAGTTAATTCATTAACTTGTTGTTTTGTTGAGTCGACATTCTTTTTAAATTCAGTTAATTGTTGTAACGCTTGTTGTTTTTGATTCCAATCATTTAATTGTTTTTTTAATCCATCTAAGCTGTTATGTTTTATTTTTACATCTATAACTTGTTGATTAAAGTCTTTCTGTTTAGTTTCAAGCTGTTCGGACTCTCTTAATAAATTGGTTTTTCGATTAGTTTCTAAGTTAAACTGTAAATCAATTTGCTGAAATTTTACCAATACAGGCGTTAGTTTTTGAGCGTTTTTTGCATGAGTGATAATTAATTGATTCTGCTGGTTATTTTCTTGTTGTTGATCTAATAATAACAGCTCTTGTTTTTTAACATTTAACTGCTCGAACTGTTTAACTACTATATTTGCAGTTTCTATCAATTTAATAGATTGTTCTTTTTGTAATTGCAGTTCATCCAATTTTATTTTTTCTAATTTAAATTCAGGTTTGATGTCTTTAATATTTTCTTCAAGTTCCACGTAATCGTCTAAACCCGTTACAGACAATACACCCGCTACTTTCGCTTTTAACTCTGTTCGATCTCGCCTTAATTGCGACGACTGTTCTTTTAATTTATTTTCGATTTCTTTGTATATTTGAGTTTGAAATAACTGGCTGAATATTTCTTCGCGCTGATTCGACTCGGCCAATAATAACTTTCTAAATTGACCCTGTGGTAACACCATTACTTGACGAAACTGCTCGCTGGACAAACCCGTAATACGGTTAACCCATTCGTTGACTTCTTTTACACCTTTAAGCGCAAGTAACTGACAACCTACTAATGTGACATCCACACACACTTCTTCGCCGCTGTAATCTTGTTGATACACTAAAACAGTGGGGGCTTTTGTGGTGGTGCCTCCACCACGTTTTTTACTGACTTGTTGTGCGGGGGTACGAATAATTCGATATATTTTTTCAGCTAAAATAAAATCAAAAATAATCTCTGTTATTATATCGTCACTGGATAAATCACAACGCATCGAACTTGGTTCACGCTCTTTACCTGTGCTTTCACCATACAGCGCAAAACTCATAGCATCTAATACAGTACTTTTACCAGCACCTGTTGGTCCATTAATTAAAAATAATGGATTCACACCTAATTTAGAAAACTCGATCGTTTGTGTATCGGCAAAAGGCCCAAACGCCTGCATCGATAAAAATAATGGTTTCATGATTCCACCTGATTTAAATAAATATCTTTAACTATAGATTGCAGACAGGTTGTTTGTTCGTCAGTTAACGGTTTATCTAATGTTTGTTCGTAGAACTCTTTAAACAACTCTATTTCGTTGCGTTTGAGTTGTAACTTTGAATTGTTTTTATTAAAGGCAACGTTATTAGTGGCTGTTTTTTCTAATTGCAGAATATTTGGATAGATTAAACGCAACTTACCAATCGCATCAATTACTGAGTCTGTATCGGTAATTCGAATCAATAAATAATCATCTTTATGTTTATCATCAAATCCATTTTTTATAATATCGTCAAATAATGCTTCTATCACCCGTAAATCACGTTGTTGTTTTAATTCAACTATTTGAATGTCTTTTACTTTATTATCTTCTGTTTCGATAATAGTCACTGCTTTTAGCTGACTTACTTCAGAAAAACTGTATTTCATTAACGAACCCGAATAACGAATATGTTTTTCACCGCGATACTGTGGAGCATGTAAATGTCCTAATGCCACATAATCAAACTGCGCCATAGGTTGCCATTTAACCGTTTCTGCGCCACCAATAGAAAGTGGACGCTCAGACTCACTTTGCTGACCACCATCAACAAAACAATGGCTCATCAATAAATTAAATGCCTTGTTGTCCATTTTATCGGTTATTCGATCAACTAAAAAAGTATGCGCTTCATCAAAGGTTTTTACATCCACATTAAAACGATCACGTACATGTTCAGGCTGACAATACGGGATAGCAAACACATTAACAGTCTCACCGTCTTTTTCAATTTTGACCGCTTGCTCACATTTTGAGATATCCGTTAATATAAACAAACCCGACGCTTTTAATAAATCGGCAGCAAAACCTAAACGCTCCGGCCCATCGTGGTTACCACTAATAACAACAGTCGGTATTTTTAAGTCGATGTTTATAGTAGACAAAGTCTGATGTAATAATACCACTGCGTCAGCTGGTGGGACCGATCGGTCATAAATGTCACCGGCTATCACTAATAAATCAATTTTTTCAGTGCTTAATATCTCAATTAATTGATTAAGACAAAAACGTTGATCGTCAAGTAAACTGACATTATGAAACTGGCGGCCAATGTGCCAATCGGAAGTGTGTAAAATACGCATGATAAAAACCCTTTGATGATTTTGTTATTATAACGTAGCTTGAAGTTAGGCCCTAATAATTCACATTTGACCTGTTAATAATTCTCTGTAGTAAATAGTGTGTTTTTTGTATTTGTAGAAATCGCTTGAAGATACTATCCAAAAATATCGACTAACAAATTTATGCAGAAGGTTTATTAATCTAAGTAGTTGTCTGTATTATCGTTTTATCTGTAAACTAAATTAATAATTTATGATCGTCATTGATTTTAATTAAGTGACTGTCCCATTCAATATTTTTTTAACTTATAATTCACCTCATTCACCCAATATAAAGAGTACACATGAAAGCGATCGGTTTATATAAAGCACTGCCTATTGAAGACTCACAATCACTTCTCGACATTGATATCCCACTTGGCCCTAAGGGTAAACGAGACCTTGTGGTACAGGTTAAATCTATCGGGGTGAATCCTGTGGATTATAAAATTAGACAGCGTACACAGGGCGAGCTTGAACAAGCCAAGGTGCTTGGATGGGATGTGGCAGGAATTGTTAGCGAAGTAGGCGAAGAAACTTCTTTATTTAAAGTGGGTGACGAGGTGTATTATGCCGGTGATATTACCCGAACAGGCTGCAACAGTGAATACCATATAGTAGACGAACGTGTAGTGGGATTAAAACCTAAAAACTTAAGTTTTGATGAAGCAGCCGCCATGCCGCTGACAAGCATAACCGCATGGGAAGCGTTATTTGAGCGTTTAAATATCAAAAAAGATCCCATAACAAACAAAGGCAAGTCAGTTTTGATTATAGGTGGTGCTGGTGGAGTAGGCTCCATCGCCACTCAAATTGCAAAACAAGTAGCAGGGTTAAAAGTAATCTGCACCGCATCACGTGAAGAATCAAAAAAATGGTGTTTAGCAATGGGCGCAAGTGAAACCATCAATCATAAAAATGCGTTTAAACAAGAGTTCGAAGCAAAAAACATAAGTAATGTTGATTACATACTTTGTTTTAACTCCATGGAATTACACATGCAAAACATGGCCGACGTTATAAAACCACAGGGAAAAATTTGCACCATTGTGGAAACTCCAAACAACGAACCCGTTAATATCAATATTTTTCAAGCAAAAAGTGTCGGTATATTATGGGAATTAATGTTCACAAAAACCATATTTCAAACAGACGACATGATCGAACAAAGCCACTTATTAAATGACGTTTCAAAATTATTAGATAACGGCACATTAGTCAGCACATTAACTAAATCCTTTAAGGGGTTAAACGCTAAAAATTTTAGAGACGCACATCAATTACTCGAAAACGAAAATGCCATTGGTAAAGTTGTAGTTGGGGATATTACATAATTTAATTCGTTTATTTTTCATGGTACCCGGCTAAAAACATAACTTTTAACCGGGTTTAGCACCAACTTAAACACCTTGTCATTATTGTTTATTTCTTATGGATTTCACACAATCAAGATTCTGTTTTAATTTTAGATAGTATTTAATTAATTTGTGCTCGGAATCATTAAAAACATCAAGCCTAATTTTTTTGTTGTTATTTTCATAATCAAATAAAAATATTGCTGATTTGTACTGTTTTATTGAATGTTCATATTCTTTTAATCGCATATAACATTCAGCTAACTGTCCAACGTAATAATAGTTATCAGGAACTAATTTCACAGCTTTTTTAAATTTGATTAATGCGCCATTTAAATTCCCAGCAAACATAGCGCCTTCGCCAGATGTATAATGTGCCACTGATCTCATTTTTTTAAACATGAATTCCTCTTTATTCTTTAAATATAAGGTCCTATAAGCGGACTATTATTGTTGGTTATAATTTGCAGTAAATCGAAACTTAGCCAATTGCTTTAGATTCGTTTATTTGTTTTGTTATATTTTAGTCTCCACCATCGCTAAACAGCCAATTTCCATCATAACAATATTGATAAAATGAAGACTTGCCAATTATATACATACCCAAAACATCATGGGTTAATTGTGACGGAAAAATTTGATTATTATACCTTTTTAGATAACCCTGAACTTCACTTTCGTCTGGTATTTCTAAGCTTTCACCCCTATTTATAATACTATTAGCGCAACTTTTAGAACCACCCCAATGTATAAATACTTTATCAACACAGCTGACTGCAATATCATATTGACCATTCGTTGCAAATTGGCCAACAACAATCCCTTTTACATTTATTTTTATATCACCAACCCACTCAACAGTATTTAAAATATTACAGTCATGGCTTTTAAGTTTTTTAATAAAACTTTCAGGTAACCAGTTAATTTCAGAAGGCGCTGTTGAGCCAAATGAATTATAAGAAATTAGTATTAATATTATTGTTAATACATACATATTTTTATTCATATAATATAAATCCTTGATAAACGACTACAAAAACTTGGCTAAATTTTGGAAAGGAACGAACACAAGCCATGTGTTTTGAATCCATGTTGATTACAGCTGTTAGTTTACGCGGAAGTGAACGTCATTTGGGCATGGTGTAGTTAATCCTTTAATTAAATTAACAATCATATTTTTTTCAAAGTCATTGGCTGAAGAATGGTTAGTTACGAATGTTTCATAACCAGTTTTTGTAACACACCAGTTCCAGAAATAATATTCGGAACCATGTAGAAGAATCGTCTCAACTCTCCACTCTCTTTTACTATCAAAACTAACCATACCATCATAATTAGTTGATTTAATTTCTCGGCTTCTTTCAAACCCAACTGGTTTAGCATTGGAATGAAGAATAACCTCAGCATCATAGATAGGAGCACCTTTAATATCTAAAACTGTAATTTTTGATTTTGGTTGCAATTTTTTATATACAGGTGCGCAACTTGAAGCATAAATAAAAAATATTAATACGATAAAAATTTTCATGTAAGTACTCTAGCACCCGATATAAACGGAAAAAATTGGCTATAATTATTATGAGGAACGAACAGCTGCCAAGTTTTTTCTGTCCGTTTTAATTGCTTTTGTTAGATTTAATCTACCCAGATTGCTGTTTCTACAAAATTACAAAATTGATTTTTCGCACCAACATTAGTTAAACTTCCATTAATTTTTAAAAGGGCTTCTTGTTTGAGAAGATAACCTTCAATAACTTTCTGAGAATTAATAATTGCAAATTCTCGTTGAATTGACTCGTTAAATTTAATTTCATCATTTATTATATTAGTAAGATGAGCAAGTGCTTTTAATGCATCCTCCTTATTAAATACTTCTTCGCCAGTCCAATATTCAAGCTCTACTTTAATTGAAAGTTCATCACAAATATTCTTTGCCAATAAATGATTGGAAAAAACAAATAATATAAAGGATAAATAAATTTTCATCGCTACACCTAGAATTTAATTCCGCTATAAGCGGACAGTTACATATTGACTATTTTTTTGCGAAGAACGACCAGCAGCCAAATGTTCATTTTGATTGCCATTGTTAAATTTTAATCTATAAGCGAAATATTATACGGTTTTCTATTTTTATAATGAACGATAATAACATTTGTATCAAATTTAGTTTGAGATAAACCAAAACTAATATCGAATATCCCATACTCTTGATATGAAGTAAAACCATCTAATTCAATAAGATTATTGTTTGAAATCAGAATATCTTGGGTTTTAATGAATTCGAGAGCATCAGATTTATAAAAAATGATATTTTCTAAAATTGATTTACATTGATCTAATGCTATCTGACTTGGTTTTTGTTTAGAACCATCAATACCAATTAATAATAATTTATTGTTGATACTTTTATCAATAAACCAAATTCCATTTTCAAATGTAAATTCTCCAATGTACCGATCATGATACTTTCGTTTACGCCAAAACATAATATTTACCGAAGAATATAACACTCGAAAAATTTCCAGAAAATTGGACTATTTTTTGAGTCTCTGGGTTTATGCAATAAAACGGACAATTTTGAACTAGTCAGTATTAATGCGTTTGTTAGGCGACGCCTTGAATTTCAAGAATTAATTCGTTCGCCCATTCATTTAATGATTTATATTCTACAATACGATCTTCATCATTATGCCAATAACCAATCAACTTCCCTTTATCAATGCCTTTTGTAACATAAACAAGGTAATCACTAGAATCATTTGTAAGAATAGGAATCCACGATTTATCCCAAGGCTCTAGGAAATCAGACATTGGATCAATATAGAATGATATAGTTTCGATAATTTCTTTCGATGACATTAATCTACGATTATTTTCTGGACTAAATTCAGAATTCCAAACTTGACCATTATGCCATTTAAGGACAGCTAATAACTCAACTGGAAATTTTTCCCCATTTAATAATGACACAATTTTCATTATATCTTCTTCCACTACTGCAGGATAAAATGTATCTACAATTTTCTCTTGTAAACATCCCTCTATCTCTTCTAATAAATCCGTTAATTTTTCCATTATTAAATATACCTAAATTCTTTTGCTAAGTGACTAACGCTCAGCATTAACTCCGAGCAAAGTGGACGCTTTATTCGTCTCTGGGTTTATGCAATAAAAAGGACCATCTTGAACTAATCAGTTTTAATGACTTTGTTATACGATGACCTTAAATTTATCAGGCTTGTATTAATACATTTTTCAAGAATTCATTCCACGATTCAGCTATTTTTTCAGATGAATTTGGAGACATCCCAATTAATGGTAACAAGTAAATTTTACCTTCACGATCAAATACAAAAGCTTCATTACCTCCATCGCATGCAAACGCATAGAAACCTTTGGCATACACTTCAATCTCAATATCTTTATTAAAGCTTTTAATCTTATCTAATGGCTCAAATTCTATATCAATATCAATTGTCGTCTCCGCATACAACTTATCTAGAGACTTTAAATAGTTAACATATTCTAATGGTAAAAATTCTATCATATAACTCTCGCTGGAAGCGTATAACGAAGCTGTAGAAAAATTAACTTTTCACAGCTCTCATTGGTTCTAATATAAATAGTATTAATTTCAAACAGTATATTCATTCTCAGAACACTTTTGAATCGTTATTTTTCAATTTGTATTTTCGAAAATATTCTAGTCGATTTATAAAGAGTTAAAAGGTTAACATCCCAGAGCTATCCTTTTGAAATACTGAAAAAAAGACCACTAATTAGTGGCCTAGTAATTTGATATTAGAGAAGTTTATTGATTGTTTTTCGTTCAACGATTCCACCTCCAAGAAATCTAATGTGCGTAAACTTAGCGATACCAACTTTTTGGATCAGATGCGAAATTTGACTCCACTAACCGTCCTAAATAGGTGAAATCACAATTTTCTTTTATCTCGGTATACACTTCGTCAAATGCAGGTTTTGATAAATGTAATTGTATTCCGCTCCCCCAAGATATCCACGTATGTCTAGAAATACGCCCCTTGGCCCGAAGATAAACTTGCTCATTAGCAAGATCAAGGTAATTGAATATTAATTCTCTAACTCTCATTCTGTCTTCTTCTGCAACAGGTTCACCTATTAACACACTAACAGGTAACTCCATTGATATGGCACGATATTGTTGATCAAGACTATCTTCAAAAGTTGCCTGTGATTGATCTTTACCTATTTTGATTTGCCATGCACCAAAACAAACACCAAGCGCCGTTGCTAAAGAAGCAGTTGCTGTTGCTACTGAGCTAACTATATTCCAATCAATTATCACTTATATAACTCCTTACTTTGATTAAATTCTTAAACCTGAAAAACATAAAACACCGTATTAAATGGTCGGATAGATGTTGTTAGGAGCAAACACAATCCAAGTGTTTGCTGTCCGTATTAATTTGTTTTGTTAGGTTTAATTAGGCTGACCATACAATGGATATTTATTAGTTGGTAAATATGGTAAATCAGTTTTTCTTTCAATTTTTTTAATTGTATTTTGGTATGAATCCAGATTAAGAAAAATACCACCTAAATCATTACCATTATAAAGTGCGTAAAATTTAACGTTAGAATTCACAAGGTGAGCATTGACTATTTCAAAAAAAGTAAAAGTTGCACGCCCCCAGCTACGCCCTTCACCATCAATAATACTGGGTGAATATATTTCAAATACATTATTTTCAAATTGTATTTTATAACTATCAGAAATCATGCTTTCAGTTGGAGTAACTATCTTAGGGTTATAAATTGCCAATTCATCTTTAACTTCATTAAACGTTTCAAGAATCCCTTGTTCGGCTAGGTTTTCAGCATCTAGAAGATACATTTTCTCATAATCAATTTCATTCATACTTGCACCACTAGAGAATGTAGCAACAAAAACATTACTAATGAATGCTAAAAGTTTAATTTTATGTCGCATAATAATGAACCTAACGCTTCGTTAAGCGGAAAAGAATGGTTGGCTATAATCGCGAAGCGATGGCCAACTGTTATTTTTCCGTTTAAACGACTTGTTATGTTTTAGTTAATCCAAACCTTGAGGTCTATATTATTAATTACTCTACCAAGATTAGTGAGGGCTATAACTTGACCAAAACTATTGAGGTTAGTTGCGCTAAAATTTTCTTTATTATAAATTTCTACTAATTTATAATAACTTGGTGCCTGAATTTTAATTTTTTCTTTAAACTCTTCTACATTTTTAGAAAGGCTTGGGTACTCTTGATATAATCTAGAGTACGCATCATCACCAAACATTGGGTTGAAGTCTAAAACACCAACCCCTGCTAAATATCTAATATTAGCGACTGATATAGAACAATTAGAGGAAAACGCAGCTAAAACAGGTTTTGCTAAATTATCTAAGTGAGCAAATGAAATATTTGGTACTTGAATAAACATACTTGAAAGAAAATGCTTAACACTCAAAAATTTAATTTGTTCAAAAGTTAATTTAGGAGTGAGCCGAATAGCTTCTTCGATTGTTATATCAAGTAGGTCCGAATTACCTTTACCAATCCTCGATATTACTAGACTAGCAAGTAAATTTAGATCGGATTTCCTCCCCTTCTTTGCAGCACCTTGAACAGCTTCATTAATCGCAGCTTGAACATCTGGTTGTGCAAGTTTTATTGGGTCTATGACACTTTTCTTTTTCTCTATTTCTTTTTTCAACTCATCAGCTAGAGCCAAAACATTTTCATTAACTTGAAGCATTGCTTCTTCTTGTAGCTTAGGGAAATTTTCATGTATAAGATCAATACAGAGTTGTTTTACATTTCGGTAGTCCATTCCTGTATTGTTAATATTTATATCTCTTTTTGCCTGATAAGCATCAGAATTTTCGCCCGTTGATTGTTCCATTTTACCAAGCATAATTTACTCCTTAATATTGATGTCACGACCTGACTGGTATGCTTTGGAATTATTACCAACAGTTTGAGTCATAGTGGCATTTTTACCAAAAAAGAAGGTTGCGGCAAAAGCCGCCAAAAATGAAATAAATGCAACTATTCCATCAAAACTAAAATCATTTATATAAGAATAACCACCAGATAAGATAATTCCGATGATGGTTATAAGTTGAGCAAATATCTTCATGGATATTCCTTTGACTAGAAAAACATAACATTGTATTAGACGGAATCTATCGTTATTTCGCATAATCAATAGTCTTCGTCGGTTTGTTTGAGTGTCAAACTATACCTAGATTTAACTGGTTTTTAAATAGTTTTAATTACAAAAACCAAAAGGGACATCCACATGTTACTTTCGATATAAATATCGAACCTACGATGAATTTTTTCCTACCCCTCTTGGTTTAGATTCGACCTACTCGACCTAAATCCCTTCGCCCAAACAACAAACCAACCCCTAGCATCAACATCACAGTCAAAAACCAAAGACTTGCAAAACCACCCGACTTAGAAGATTCATTTTCGTCTTCTGTTTCGGGAGATTCAGCTTCGGGGTCTTCAATAAGTATCGGCAAATAATAAACCACTTCAACCTCTCGAGTTACCGTCGAACTATTACCTGCTGTGTCACTCACAGTAAACTCGACCGTATATTCACCCACCACGGTTAAATTCACGTTATGAACTATTTGAATCTGCGCGGTTAAGTCACCATCAACATTATCCATCGCTGTTGCTCCTGAAGCTTCATAAGTTTCATAAGTTTCATCAGAGTTATTTCTTACTTTTAAGATATCAACCGCACTACCCAATAATACAATTACTGGTGCTTGTTGATCTTCAATTGTAATAACCGTTTGTGCCAGTCCTACATTACCCTGAGCATCTTCTGCTCTGAACTCAATGACACTCACCCCCATTGGTAATAACAAAGGTGCATTATGCGTAATCACTAAATCAACATCCAAATCATCCACAACACTTACTGTATTAAACAGTTCTACAATTTGTTGATCATCTATCGGTAATCCGTTTGCATCGACTGTTGCAAATACCGAATCAATTGGCGCTGTGATTACTGGTGCTTGTTGATCTTGTACTGTAACGTTGCGATACATTGTTGTGCTATTGCCAGCACTGTCGCTTACTTGATAAGTTATTGTATACACAGCAATTTTTGTTGTATCTACTTCACCACTTATTATTATCTGTGTGTCTAATACTCCATCAACAAGATCAATTGCGCTTGCCCCTGCTTCAACATAGGTTTCATTTAAAGCAATCACCATGTCTGCTGCACCGTTTAAAATAATGTTTGGCGCAGTTTGATCTTCTACGGTTATGAATGCAGTTGCGAAACCTTTATTGCCTGCGCTGTCGATGGCTTCAAACAAAACAGTTGTTTTACCAATGATAAATGCAGCGGGTGCGTCATTACTCGGTGTGATGTCACCGTCTACTGCATCGGTTGCGCTGGCTGATAACAAAAAATCGATGACTTTTTGATGAGTGCTGTCTACCCCATTTGCGTCTTGAGCAGCGATGATTATTGATAAGGGTACGTTTACAATTGGTGCTTCTACATCTTGTACTGACAACTGTCTTATTTGAGGCTCTGCTGGGTTACCTTTCATGTCAGATACATCATAACTTAACATGTAAATACCAATTTTTGATGTGTCGAACGTGCCTGATCTTTGCACAAAAATTGATAAATCACCGTCTACGTTATCTGTTGCCGTTGCACCAAGCTCATTATAAGTGTCATCTAATGCTAGCGTAATAAAAGAGCTGCCTTCTAAAATAATAACCGGTGGAGTTTGATCCTCTACTAATATTATCGACTGTGACTGTCCTGCATTACCAGTACTGTCAATTGCGCTAAAAGTTACAAGGGTTGATCCAATAGGGAATGTTAAGGGTGCGTCGTTTGTAAAAGAACTGATTTGATCCGCGTCCATCACACTTGCGTTTTCTAGGAATGTTTTAATTAATACATTGTCCGCAGTGGTGCCAGCACTGTTGTCAGCAGCAACGGTTATATTGTCAGGGGAAGTGACCACAGGTGCAAACGTGTCTTGTACACTGACATTTCGGGTTACACTATCTGCAATATTACCAACCGCATCACTTACATTATAAGTGACACTGTATAAACCAATTGTATTGCTGTCTACGTTACTATCAATCATTACTGTTTGACTAATGTCACCATCTACATTGTCCAATGCTAAAACACCCTCATCTACATACAACACACCTAATTCAATTGTAATTGAGCTGTCACCTTGCAAGAAAATATCGGGTTTTGATAAATCGGCGACTGTGATGTTAGCTTGTGCCTGTCCGATATTGTTTGAGCTGTCTTGTGCAGTGAACGTAATAACATGATCACCTAATGCTAATAAATCCGCAGCATTGTTGTTTATATTGTTTAACACACCGTCTACATTGTCAGCAGCTGTGGCCAAACTTAAAAACAAAACAATCTCAGCTTGGATTTTAACGGCGCCTAATGAGTCTCTTGCGTCTACTACAATATTGGCAGGCACTGTTAATACGGGTGCGATCAAATCGATGGTGTCATTTTTATCTAATGGGTCACTGCCAGCAATGAGTTCATCTTCGTTTGATACTCCATCGTTATCTGCGTCTGGGTCTACGTCATCGGCCAATCCATCGGCGTCATAATCGCCATCGGCTAATGGGTTATCGGTACCAGAAGCACAATCATCAAATGCGTCGCCATCTATATTTCGGCATTTAAAAGGATCAAGTGGTTCGCTGTCGTTGTCATCCACCACACCGTCGTTGTCTGTATCGGGCTCACAAACATCGCCTATGTTATCAAAATCACTATCGGTTTGGTTTGAGTTACTGATAAACGGACAGTTATCAAAGTCGTCAGGGATGTTATCACCGTCAAAGTCTGTCATTAAAAATAATACAAAACCATCGTGGTCGGAGGATCGTAAAGCGTTGCTGTCATTATCCTGTTCAATTAGTGGTGCAGCTGAATTGCTGTGTCCGAATTCAAATCCACGCACCCAAGCAGTGGTAGCGGCGGACGTAAGTGCATGATCCAGTACTTGTAAAGAACCAGCGAAGTTAAATGAATAACGTTTGTTTGCAGGCAGGCTTAATACTTGGTTGACCAAGGGCGGCGAGACTAGGTTTGGCCCAGACAGTAAGTTGTCCCTTGCTACTGCCAAGCCTTGTATCTGTCCTACTACATCAACATAACCGTCACTGAACTCAAACGCGTTAAAATCACCGACCACGACTAACGGTATTGTGGGGTTTAAACTTTGGAAGTCTTGAACTTTTTGAGCAACAAATTGGGATTGCTCAAGACGTTTTTGACGAACTAACTCACCTGAGTTTACATCATCCACATTGTTCAACGAGCGACCGTGCACCACCATTACCGCTAACTCAAAGGCCGAGCCATTACCGATGTAAGCGGCTTCTAGCAACAATGGGGGACGGTCATTTAAAAGGTAAGTTGAATTGTTAAAGTCGAACATTTCATCGACCCCCAACTGAGTGACTGCATTGATAATGATATTGTCGCGCAATAAGAAACCTACATTAATCCCACCAATGTCGTTGCCTTCAATCAGTTGTGCTGTGTAAACCACACCCGAGTCCGCAAGAATATCGGCGGCAAGATCATTAAGCTCAACAAGGCTTCCCACCTCTTGTACTGCCAAAATATCCGGATGACCCAAAACATCAGCAATATAATGCACAAATTTTGTCCGGCGAATGTTGTATTGTGAATCGCTTGTAAAGAAACGATACATGTTTAATGAAGCCACTGTCATCTCGCCATTGGCTGGAGTACGAACACCGCTCTGAATCGGAGCTTCTTCAATTATTGTGTAGTTACTTGCCCACAGTTCATAATCACCAAACTCGTAACCGATTATTCCGCTTACATCCAGTTTCACCCCCTGATTAAAACTGCGATTAGTTAGCCCGAGTTTGTCGATATCTAACTCAAAAATCTCTGGATTAGTGTCCCAGATAGGAAACCCTGGTAATCCAGGGAACTCAATTCCTGTCTCACGAAAAGCCAATGTGTCGCCAGCTTTTATATAGGCCTCGGCTATTGGGTCACTATTAAAACTCTGGCTTGGCCCGTTCACTATAGCGCTCATTTGTACCAACATACCTTCAAGTCGCTCAAAGCTAAGGGGATCAATGGGTTGATTTGGAGAAGGATAGGTTTCGTCTAGTAGTACAGGCGTTGGAAGTGAATTGCCTGATGAGGTAACAACAACAGAAATGGCTTCGATTTGCGTCATTGCGAAGTACTCTTTTATGGTTCCGCTCACTTCAACCGCGTCACCGACAGCCACACTTGGTGTAATGTAAGTCACAACCCATATACCTTCCGAGGTATCTGGATCAGAATCTTTTTCAGAAGAGACATCGCTAGTTTGCATGGCAAAACCATCTGCACCAACAGCGGTGACAATATTCTGTTTGGTTAATACCAATTGACCATCAAAAGGTGAGGTTAAACCCGAACCCTGAATTTGGTTAATACTAAAGAATTGATTTAATGTGCCGGGAGTAGGATCTTGTTGTACATAAGTTGAAGTGTCGAGACTGACTCCGCCGTCTGGTAAACGAGCGTTGGAGTATTGTGAACCATTTGTGCGCTCATCAATTTGTGCTTGGCCCGGTGTTAACACATCAATGAGGCCGGTGTCGTCTTGGTCATCAGAATCGTAAACAATAGCGTCCATCAGGTTGGTTACTGTCACAAATGTACCATCTGGAAAGTCCGCTGCGTCAGCGACAAAGACCGCAACAGCATCGGGGCCATTTTGCATCGTATCATTAGCAAATATTAAGTCCACATTGTTGACGGCTGCATTACCCAAAACAAAAAGTCCTGTTGCATTTAAGCTATAACCGTCAAGGTCGAATGCTTTATACGAGGTATCACTGCTTCCGTTAAAAAGCACAACAACAAGGTGATCGAGCGGTGCTAAAGGCGTGCCATACAGTTCAATAAACTCAAGGGTGTCGGAGCCAGACATATCCGAATCAACCTCGTTGATTAGCACCGAAGTAGGAGGGAAATTGGATGTACCAGGTGTAGGGGTTTGTTGTACATAAGTGGAAGTGTTGCGTGTTAATCCACCATCAGGAATCCGTGAGTTGGAATGACCGGTGCTATTATCGAGAGCACGCTCATCGATTTGGGCTTGAGCGGGGGTTAAAACATCGATAAGACCTTGGTCGTCATTGTCGCCGGTGTCGTAAACAAGTGCGTCGATAAGTCCTGTCTCAGTAACCGGTGTGTCATTAGGGAAATCAGTTGCGTCACCAACAAATAATGCCACGGCATCGGCGCCGTTTTGCAGATCGTTGTTAGCAAAAACCAAATCAACATTTAAAACAGCTGCATTACCCAATACAAAAAATCCTTCTGCATTAAGTGATAAACCGTCTAAGTCAAAGGCTTCGTATGAAGCGTCATCAGATCCGTTAAAAAATACAATCACCAGGGAGTCAAGTGGGGTGTTTGGTTCACCATAGAGTTCAACAAAACTTAAAGTATTTGTGCCAGGTGTGTCTGCATCTACTTCATTGATGATGACTGCTGGTGCCGTAGAACCTAAATTGGTAACACCGGGTGTAGGGTCTTGCTGTACATAAGTGGAAGTGTTGCGTGTCAACCCACCATCGGGGAATCGTGAATTAGAATGGAACGTACCGTTGCCTGCATCACGTTCATTAATTTGCGCCTGACCTGGAGTTAAAACATCAATCAAAGTGTTATCGTCACTGTCATCGGTATCGTAAACAAGTGCATCGATCAGCCCAACATTAGTAACGGGAGTGTCGTTAAGGAAATCCGCCGCGTCACCTATAAACAGCGCCACTGCATCGGCGCCGTTTTGCAGAGAGTCGTTGTCAAAAACCATATCAACATTGTTAACGGCCGCATTACCCAGTACAAAGAATCCATCGGCATTCAGAAATTGTCCGTCTAAGTCAAAGGCTTCGTATGAGGCATCATCAGAGCCGTTAAAAAATACAATCACCAAGCCGTCTAGAGATGCATTTGGATCACCATAAAGCTCAACAAAACTTAATATATTGATACCATCTGTGTCAGCGTCCACTTCGTTGATAAGAACAGATGGTGGAGTAAAACCTAGATTGCTAGCACCAGGCGTTGGGTTTTGCTGAACATAAGTGGAGGTGTTGCGTCTGACTCCGCCGTTTGGCAAACGAGCGTTAGAATGAAACGTTCCATTACCGGCTGCGCTCTCATCAATTGGGAGTTGACCTGGTGTCAGCACATCAATGACTGCCTGTTCGTTTATTTTAGCTGTGTTGTTTGTACGGTAAACGAGCGCGTCGATCAGCCCCACATCATGAACGGCTGTGTTGTTAGGGAAGTCAGTTGCGTCACCAACAAATAAAGCCAAGGCATTGTTGCTGTTAAGAAGAGTGTTATCGCTAAATACCAAGTCAACATTATCCACGCCTGCATTGCCCAGTACAAAAAATCCATCTGCATTTAGAGATTGTCCGTCTAGATCATAGGCTTGGTATGAGTCGTAATCAAAGATGTCAATAAATACAAGCACAAGACCATCTAGGGGGGTGTTTGCTTCGCCATAAAGTTCAACAAATTCCAGTGTATCTGAACCTTCTGTGTCAGCGTCAACTTCGTTAATGGTGATAGAGGGATTAATACTTGTTAGCTCGCAAACTCCAGGGGCAGGTTCAGTGAAGAAGTTATCCCATGTGATTGTGATGTCCTCGCTGGTTTCATCATCCCCCGTTATACCATTACCACCACCTGATGTTTCCTTTGAGGATTCAATGCTGATTCTTTTGGTTGAGAAGCCGAACCCTGGGTCACTTAACTGTTGTGGCATTAAATACGAGTCTGCTTTATAAGCAGATGTGACAGAATCTGCATCGGGACCATCCACCATTATCGACGTTTTATTGCGAATATCATTTGTTGCTGATGGTGTGCCGATATTCAGCATATCCACATCGGAAACTAGATCAGAAACACCGTCCCACCAAAAGAGTACGATGCTTTCGCCGCTATTTGTGAAGCCTGGACTGGCACCCACATCCGTTGCGATCATGTCTGGTGTGTTTGTGTCAGTACTTTTGATTTCAAAACCTGC